>CAMATS010000124.1 GCA_945861195.1 Rhodoferax sp. OV413 | reverse complement strand
CACCGCTGCCACGGTGAGGTGGCGCGGCGTCATTCTTCGTCCTCAACATGCCGGCTGCGCAGGGAGCGCCACCACAGAACCGGGATGATCAAGGTGAAGACGATCACTTCTTTAAAAGCGCTCGCCCAAAATGAGGAAAAAGCCTCGAGTTGACCCACCAGCACAGCGCCAGCCAGCGCCAGTGGATAGCTCGCCAGCCCGCCCATGATGGCCGCAACAAAACCCTTCAGACCGATCAAAAAACCGGTGTCGTAATACACCGTGGTAATCGGCGCTATCAACAAACCAGACACAGCGCCAATCAGACCCGCCAGGGCAAAGCTGAGGTCGCCGCAGAGTTCGGTCGGAATACCCATCAGGCGCGCGCCCACCCGGTTCATGGCGGTGGCGCGCAGCGCCCGGCCGATCATGGTTCGTTCAAAAAACAAAAATAGCACGCACACCAGGGCGAGAACCACCCCCACCACCACCAGCGATTGCCCACTGAGCGTGATACCACCCACCTCCAGGCGGGCTTCTGAGAACGCCGGCGTGCGCGAGCCTTCAGCACCAAAAAACACCAGGCCCAGGCCGACCAGCACCCCGTGCAGGGCAACCGAAACAATCAGCAGCAGCAGCACACTGGCGTCAGCCAGCGGCCGGTAGGCCAAGCGGTAGAGCAAAGGCCCCAAAGGGCCGACCAGCAACAAAGTGGCTGCGGCCTGCGCCGCCAGCGAGCGGGGCCCCAGCAACACCCACAGGGCCGCCAAGCCGGGCAACACCAGTGTCCAAACCAGGGTCGCCGCCCAGCCCACCGCAATACCCCTGGTCGAGCGCCAGATTTCTGTGGCAAGCGTGAGTGCGGCCAAGCCCAGCAACAACCAAAGCGTCAGCGGTGTGCGCCCGGTGTTGAGCATGGCCATGGTCAGGGCGGCAAAGGCTACCAACTCGCCTTGCGGAATAAAAATCACGCGGGTGACCGAGAACACCAGCACCAAGGCCAGAGCCATGAGGCCGTAGACGGCACCGTTGACCAGGCCGTCCTGCATCAGTAACAGGGCAATCTGCAAATCCATGTTTGCCTTCAGTTCAAAGCCGAGCTGCGTTGTCGGCCCGGCCGGGGCCCATTCAGGGCCCCTTGCTCAGGCGATGGATCAGGGCTGGTATTTCCAGGTGCCGTTCTCGATTTTGACCATCACATAGGCCCGGTCATCCAGGCCGAGGTGGTCGCTGGCCGACATGGAAAAGATGCCGTGCGCGCCTGCCACGTCCTTGACCTGCTCGAGCGCATCGCGCAGCGCGGCGCGGAAAGCTGGCGTACCCGGCGCTGCTGATTTCAGGGCCACCGGCACCGCAGCACTCATCAACAGGCCGGCATCCCAGGCGTGGCCGCCAAACGTGGAGACCGAACCCGCGCCGTATTTGGCTTCGTAGGCTTTCACATAATTGGTGCCCGCCGCCTTGACCGGGTGGCCCATAGGCAGCTGATCGACCACCAGCATCGGGCCCACCGGCAGGAAGGTGCCCTCCACGTCTTTGCCGCCCACCCGCAGGAAGTCTGCATTGGCCACGCCGTGGGTTTGGTAGAGCTTGCCCGCATAGCCGCGCTCTTTGAGCGCTTTTTGCGGCAGGGCGGCCGGCGTACCTGAGCCGGCGATGAGCACCGCATCAGGCTTGGCGGCAACGGTTTTGAGCACCTGGCCGGTCACCGAGGTGTCCGAGCGGGCATAGCGCTCGTTCACCGTGATCTGGATGTTCTTGAGCGCTGCAGACTTGCTGAATTCCTGAAACCAGCCCTCGCCGTAGGCATCAGAAAAGCCGATGAAAGCGACGGTCTTGACCCCACTTTTTGCCATGTGGTTGGCGATCGCCATGGACATCATGATGTCGTTCTGGGGCGTCTTGAAGACCCAGCGTTTTTTGGCGTCCTGTGGCTCCACGATACGGGCCGAGGCGGCCATTGAAATCATGGGGGTTTGGGCCTCGGCCACCACATCGATCATGGCCAGGGAGTTGGGCGTGATGGTCGAGCCAAGGATGATGTCGACCTTGTGCTCTGAGATCAGCTTGCGCGTGTTGCTGACGGCGGCCGTGGTGTCGGAGGCATCGTCGAGCACAATGTAATTGATTTTTTGTCCACCAATCGATTGCGGCATGAGCTCAATGGTGTTTTTTTCGGGAATACCCAGTGAGGCTGCCGGCCCAGTGGCCGAGACGGTCACACCCACGTTGATATCGGCCAGCGCGAGTTGGCTGGCCAGTGCAAGGGCCGCAATGGCCAATGGCTTGAGAAGTTTCATGCTGAGTCTCCTTTTAGGTTTGGTTTCGTCACGCGCTTTTTAACATGCTTGCCGGCTTGCGCCAGGACGCCAGCCGGCAAATCCAGGCCGAGGGGCAGCGCGAGCGCCCCCAGACCACCGAGAAAAAGATCGGCCACCATGGGCGCCAGGGCGTCATGGCTCATGCTGCCGCCTGGCTTCATCCAGGTAAACAGCCAGTTGATCATGCCAAACAGCAGCATGGTGAGGGGCTTGGCCAACAGGGCCTGATCGAGGTCAGGGCGGATGCCACCCACCAGCCTGGCAAATGCGGCCACGATGTCGCGCTCCTTGCCCAGCACCCGCTCACGATCCAGCGGTTGGAGAAACTTGACATCTTCTGTCAAGACCCGGTGAGCGTCCTGGGCATGGACATACTCAGCCACAAAACTACAAATTAAGGCGTGCAGTTGCTGCTGTGCCTGCGCCGGGGTCAGGCTGTCCCGGCTCGCCGGAGAGACCAGCAGCAAAAGGCGCGATACCTGGCCATCGGTCAAGCTGACCAGCAAACTGTATTTGTCCTCAAAGTAATGGTAGAGCGTGGCCTTGGAGAGCCCACAGGCCTGCGCCACCTGGTTCATCGAGGTCGCCGGGTAACCGCTGCGGGCAAACAGGTGCGCCGCCTGCGCCAAAATGGCATCACGCTGAACCTCGTAGCCGGGGGAACGTCCGCGTGGCATCAGGCTGGGCGCTCAGCGCTCGTCAAAGGACAAAACCAGGCGCTCACTCACCGGGTGGGCCTGGCAGGTGAGCACAAAACCCGCCGCCAGCTCGGCCTGGTCGAGCGCGAAATTTCGGCTCATGCGCACCTGCCCTTGCAGCACCTTGGCGCGGCAGGTGCCGCAAACACCCGAGGTGCAGGCAAAGGGCAACTCAAGCCCGGCAGCCGCGCCACAGGCTAGCAAACTGGGCTGGCTGCGGTGAAACTCAAGCTCGCGGCGCAGTCCGTCCCGGATGATCAGCACCCGGGATGTTTGCGGGTCTCCCGGCAGCATCTGCGGCAGATCAGCTGTGGCCACGCCGGTGGCCTGCGCCGCCACGCCAAAGCGTTCAATATGAATGCTTTGCTCGGGCACACCGGAGGCGAGCAAAGCAGCCTGCGCCTCGTCATTCATCTGAAACGGGCCACAAATATAGGCATGGTCAATGCTTGCGGGGCCCAGCACACTGGACAAAAACTGCGCCACCTTGTGCCGGTCGAGCAGCCCCATGTTCAGGTCAGCGTCGGTCTGTTCGTCAGAAAACACATGGTGCACCGACAGGCGCGACATATAACGGTTTTTCAGGTCCTCAATATCGGCTTTGAACATGGTGGAGCGCAGCTGTCGGTTGCCATAAATCAGGGTAAAGCGGCTGTGCGGTTCGCGCGCCAGCAGAGTTTTCATGATGGACAAAATCGGCGTGATGCCACTGCCCCCGGCCAGCCCCACATGGTGCCGGCGTTGCGCCGGCGCGAGCGGGACAAAAAACCGGCCTTGGGGCGGCATCACCTGCAAGCTGTCGCCAACCCGCAACTCACTGTTGAGCCAGTTTGAAAAAACCCCGCCCTTGACCCGACGTACGGCCACCCGCAGGGCGCCATCGTCGACCCCGGCGCAAATTGAATAGGCGCGGCGCAGATCCTGCCCCTGCACCTTGGCGCGCAGTGTCAGGTACTGGCCCTGGGTGAAAGCAAACACTGACGCGAGGGCCGCGGGAACCTCGAAATTCAGCACCACAGCCTCGGCCGTGTCGGGCTGCACCGCACTGACTGTGAGTTGATGGAAATCCAGACGCATGGTCAGTCAGATGGGCTTGAAGTGTTCAAACGGCTCCAGGCAATCCAGGCAGCGGTGGATCGACTTGCAGGCGGTCGAACCGAAGGCCGACAGACGCTCAGTGCGGTGGCTATCGCACCGGGGGCAGGCCAGCGCCGCCGGCTTGGCGCGGTAGGCCACGAAATGCAGAGGCTGCGCCAGAGCGCTCGCCACCGGGCCAGGGGGTGCAATGCCGTAGTCTTGCAATTTGCGCCGGCCCGCCGGGCTGATCCAGTCGGTGGTCCAGGCCGGTGCCCGCTGCAGCAGCACCCGGGCCGGGCCCAGGCCGGCATCGTCCAGGGCCTGGAGCACCTGGCGCTCTATGAGCTCGGTGGCCGGGCAGCCCGAGTAGGTTGGCGTGAGCACCACCTGCAGTCCATCACCGGCGAGCTTGATGTCGCGCACGATGCCCAGATCACACACCGAGAGGGCCGGCACTTCGGGGTCAAGCACGCCCGCCAAGGCCTGCCAAGCCTGCTCGATTCTGCTTTGGTCAGTCAGCCCGCTGCCAGAGGAGCTTGCAAGCACTGACTGCGGGCTCACCAAGCACCTCCGGGATAGGCCCGCTGCAGGTACTGCAGTTCGCTCAGAATAAAGCCCATGTGCTCACTGTGAACGCCCTGTTTGCCGGCACTTCGAAAGCCGGTTTCAGCCGGCGTCGTCAAGCCCGCAGGCCGCAAAATCAGGCCCATCTCAGCCAGCCAGGCCGGCTGCAGATCGCACCAGCGCGGACCCAGCCCAGTCTGCGCGGCCTGCTCGTCAATCGCATCGCTGTCAAACAACTCATGGGTATAGGGCCACAGCTGCACCAGCGCGGCTGCCATTCGGCGCTGCGATTCGGGTGTGCCATCACCCAGACGAATCACCCAGTCGGCGGCATGCTGCTGGTGGTAGCGCGCCTCTTTGAAAGCCTTACCGGCAATTGCGGCAAGCTCTGGGTCGCAGGAAGGCGCCAAGCGCTGCCACAACAGCTTTAAAAAAGTCGCCACCATGGTGGTGCGCAACACGGTGAAGCCGAAATCCCCGCGTGGCAACTCGACCAGGGTGATGTTGCGGTAGTCCCGCTCTTCGCGCAAAAAAGCCAGCTGGTCTTCGTCATATTTCGGGTCGCCCATTTGTCCGGCACGGCTGAGCAGCGCGCGGGCCTGGCCGACCAGGTCGAGTGCAATATTGGTCATGGCAATATCCTCTTCCAACACCGGTGCATGGCCGCACCATTGGGACAGGCGGTGACTCAAAATCAGGCAGGTGTCTGCCAGGCGCAGCACATACTGCACGCCCGGTTCACCCCCGAGCCTGACCGAGGTGGGCAGGGCCATCACATGTGGTCCACCGCGCCGGGCAGGCGGTAGAAGGTCGGGTGCCGGTAGACCTTGTCCTCCATGGGGTCAAACAGCATGGCCTTGTCGCCCGGGTCGCTCGCCACAATTTGGTCCGAGCGCACGACCCACAGGCTGCAGCCTTCTTGGCGTCGGGTGTAGACATCCCGCGCCATGTGCAAAGCCATCTTGGCGTCGGTGGCATGCAGGCTGCCGCAGTGTTTGTGGTCCAGACCCGCTTTGGTGCGTACAAACACCTCCCAAAGCGGCCATTCATGCTGAGTGCTCATGCTGCTCCCTGCTGATCAATCAGGCTGCCTGGGCAATGGCATTGCGCTTGGCGGCATGGGCCAGCGCGGCCTCGCGCACCCAGGCGCCCTCTTCCCAGGCCTTGCGCCGGGCGCCGAGCCGCTCCTGGTTGCAGGGCCCGTCACCTCCCACCACGCGCCAGAACTCGGCCCAGTCAATCGGTCCGTGGTCATGCTGCTGGCGTGCCTCGTTCCAGACCAGACCGGGGTCAGGAAAACTCACCCCCAATTCGCGCGCCTGTGCCACCGCAGCATCGATGAATTTTTGCCGCAGGGCGTCGTTGCTGATGCGCTTGATGCCCCAGCGCATCGACTGCGCCGTGTTGGGCGACTGCTCATCTGGTGGGCCAAACATCATGATCGACGGCCACCACCAGCGGTTCACAGCATCCTGAACCATCGCCCGCTGCGCCTCGGTGCCTTGGCGCATCATGGTCAGCAGGGCCTCGTAGCCCTGGCGCTGATGAAAACTTTCTTCGCGGCAAATACGCACCATGGCCCGGGCATAGGGTGCATAGGAACAGCGGCACAAAGGGACCTGGTTCATGATCGCAGCACCATCCACCAGCCAGCCGATGGTGCCCATGTCGGCCCAGGTCAGGGTGGGGTAGTTGAAGATCGAGCTGTACTTGGCCCGCCCGTCCAGCAGGGCGTCTGTCATGTCCCCGCGCGAGGTGCCCAGGGTCTCGGCTGCGGCATACAGGTAGAGGCCGTGGCCGGCCTCGTCCTGTATCTTGGCCAGCAGGATGGCCTTGCGCTTGAGGGTGGGCGCACGGGTAATCCAGTTGCCCTCGGGCAACATGCCCACCACCTCAGAGTGCGCATGCTGGCTGATCTGGCGCACCAAGGTCTTGCGGTAGTGCTCGGGCATCGGGTCCTTGGCCTCGATGAATTCACCCGCCGCAATGCGGGCTTCGAAACGCTGCTCGGCTTGCACCGTCTCGGCGCTGACCTGGGGCTGGCGCCCAGGAACGGCCTGCGGGCGCTGGGTGTCCATTGCTTGTGTGTACATGGTTGGCTACTTTGATTTAATCGCGCCGACTCAGGGCGGCGCCACCCGTTTGTCAAAAACCCGCCTGGCCTTGCCGG
>CAMATS010000123.1 GCA_945861195.1 Rhodoferax sp. OV413 | reverse complement strand
GACCGACCAGGGCAGGGCGGGGTTTTGGCTCAGGCCGCGCCAGTCCCACCGGTCTGAATAGGTGTCAAGCAGTGACTCGTTCCAGCACAGGCCGGGGTTTTTGCTCAGCGCCGGCCAATCCCAGCGCTCTGACCAGGTGGCTATCAGCGCTGGCTCCCAGGGCAGGCTCGGGTTGCTGCTGAGTGCCGACCACTGCCAGCGCTCGCTGTTGCGGGCAATCAGATCTGGGCTCCAGGGCAGCTTTGGCTGGGCACTCAGGGCCGGCCAGTCCCAGTGCTGGGCATGCTCGGCAACCAGTGCCTCGCTCCACCTCAGGCTGGGGTTGCTGCTCAGCCAGCTCCAGTGCCAGTAGGCGGCGAATTGCCCAACCAGTTGCTGGTCTGCAGGCAGCGCCAGGTTGGCGCTCAGGCCGGTCCAGTCCCAGCGGTCGCCGTGCCGCTCGAGCAGGCCGGCGTTCAGGGGCAGGTCATGGTTCCAGCTCAGGCCGGTCCAGTCCCAGCGCTCGGCATTGGCAGCAATAAAGCTGGCAGTCCAGGGCAAATTCGGGCTGCGGCTTAAAGACGCCCAGTGCCAGCGGTAGGCGTTGGCCCGCAGCAAATCGCTGCTCCAGGGCAGGCCCGGGTTGTCGCTGAGCAGGGGCCAGTGCCAGCGCTCAGCATGGCGCTCGATCAGCGCCGCAGACCAGGGCAGGGCCGGATTCTGGCTCAGGGCCAGCCAGTCCAGTTGGTCGGCCTGCTCGTCGAGCAGTTGGTCTGTCCAGGCCAGGGCCCGGCTGCTGCTCAGGCGCCGCCAATCCCACCGGCCCGGCTGGTGTTCGAGCATGGCCGGTGTCAAGGGGTAGTGCTGGTGCAGGCAGTGGTCCAGCAGGGTTGCAAATTCTTGGAAAAATTGCCGGGTCTGGCGGGTTTCGAGCTCGGCCAGGGTGCTGGCAACGATGTCCAGGCGCTGCAGCATCGGGCCTTGCAGTTGTCGCGCCCCGGGCTGGACCACCAGCCCGCTCATGCGGGGGTCTGCGCCGCCATGGCCTGCAGCTCTTGTTGGTAGCGCGCGATTTCGTCTTCAAGGTAACTCGATTGCTGGACAAACCAAAGTGCCCAATTGCTTTGTGTGCTCAGGGTGCGCCAGGTTGGGCTGCGCAAGATGCTGGCGCGGGCAAGCAGGCCGCCAGCCATTCGGTCCTGCATCTTGGCCAGTCGCCAGTCGGGGCCAGCCGCCGGGGTGTGGTCGGCTTGGCCGCTCAGGGCCTGGGTTTGAAGAGCCGCCTCGAGTTTTTTGAGTGCTTGCAGGTTGCTGTTGCGGTAGCCCAGCTGGAGCTGCTGAAAAATCATTTGGGCCTGGCTTTTGTCGCCGTCCTCAACCCGGTCTGGGTGGCAGAGCATGGCCAATTTGCGGTACAGCTGCTTGATGTCAGCTTGCTCTTGCTCGTCGAGCGGTGCTGCAGGGCTTTGCTGCATGGCTTGGTGGCTATGCTCGAATTCTTCAAACGCCGACTGCGCGGCCTGTGCTTCTTGTTGCCTGTGCTGCCCACCGAGTTGGGCATGGCGTTGTGCGAGGCAGCGCTGTTTGGTGTCAAGCAATTGGCGCAGAAGCTGGCCAATGGCATGGTCTTGTTGTTGGTCAAAGGCCTGCATTTTTCGCTGCATTTCGGCAGTGTCGGCCTCAAGCGCCAAGACCTGATGCTCTAGCAGTTGGACCTGCCACAGGGCAACACCCTGGACGGGATCTTTTTGCTCGACGAGTTGGCCGCCTGCCGGGTCAGCTGTGCTGGCCAGCGCTGCAACCGGGTTTTGCGCCGGCTGGCCTGGTCGGTCTGGGTTCAGGGGGTCATGGTCAAGGGTTGGCAGCCCGGCCATGGCGGTCTCGCAGCGCGCCGCAAGTTCAGGGCTGTGTTGCACCAGAACGCCTCCGAAATCTAGGCCGCTCAGGCTGCTTGCCTGAGCAAAGTTGCCGCTGATGACGGCCTGCGAATCAAGCACGCACACTGAGGTGTGCAGGGCCACGCTGTCGGGTGCCAGCCAGGCCAGACGGCCACCCAGCGCCGTGAGCCGCTCCCAAGACAGGCTGGCGTTGAGGTTGCCCGCAACCGCCTGCACGCTCAGGCTGACCCGCAGCCCCCGGCGCAGGCCAGTCAGCATCAGCTCAAACCAGGCGCGTGAGCAGGGCCCGGCAATACAGGCTTGGATGCTATGACGGGCGAGTGCGAGCTGGCTGCCCAATGCCTGCTGGGGGTCGGCAAAAAAAGCCTGGCTGGCCTGCTCTGGCGTGGGCCTGGTGGGTGGCGGCTCGTGCATGGCGGGCTGTATCAGTCAAAGCCCTTGAAGTTGGCTTGCTGGCAGGCGCGAGCCATGTCCTGGGCCGCCGCTATTTGCGGGGCAATCATTTGCTGCGCGACGAAGTCACGGCCATTGATCGCCTCGGGGTGACCACTGATTGCGCCCAGGTTGAACCACATGTGTGCGCGCACAAAGTCTTGCAACACGCCCAGTCCTTTGGCATACAACCAGCCCAGCGCTACCTTGGCATCATCATGGGCCGCTGCGGCCTGCCGGTAGCAGGCCAGCGCCTGGGGGTAGTTGGGCTGGTGGCTGGCGTCCCCCTGGTGCAAGACACCCAAGTTGTACAGGGCCTGAGCGTCGCCCTGGTCGGCGGCCAGTTGCAGCCACTGCTTGGCCACGGTCTGGCTGGCTGCCGTGCCCCGGCCTTTGGCGATCATCACCCCCAGGTTGAATTGGGCCTGCGCATCGCCCTGATCAGCTGCGAGCTGGTACCAGGCCAGGGCCACCGTGTCGTCCTGCGGGGTGTCCTGGCCGGTGGCGTAGATCAGGCCCAGGTTGAACTGGGCGGCAGCGTCGCCCTGGCGCGCTGCAGCCAGGTAGTACTGCAGGGCTTTTTCGGTGTTTTTCTCGAGGCCCTGGCCGGTGCTGTACAGCACCCCTAGGTTGTAGTTTGCTGCTGGCTCGCCCTGCGCTGCTGCCCGCTCGTACCAGACCACCGCCTTGTCGTAGTCGGCCGCAATATCCTGCCCGAGCGAATAGAAAAAACCCAGGTTGAATTGGGCCTGCGCATGCTCGCGCTCGGCGGCCAGCGTGAACCAGTGGCAGGCGGTTTGCATGTCGCGCGGCACACCATGGCCATTGGCATACATGACGCCCAAGCCAAACTGGGCCACCGGGTCATCGAGTTCGGCGCCGCCCTCGTAATAGGAGAGGGCTTTTTGGTAGTCTTGCGCGACACCCTGACCGTTGGCGTACATCACGCCGAGGTTGATTTTTGCCAGGCTGTCGCCCTGTGCAGCGGCGGCTTCGTACCATTTGAGGGCTTCCTGGTAATCGGGCTCGACCCCCTGGCCGTTGGCATACATCACCGCGAGGTTGGACTGAGCATAGGGCAGGCCCTGCTCGGCCGCTGCCCGGTACCATTTGAGCGCCTTCTGCTCGTCTTTGGCAACACCTTGACCATGGGCGTACATCACCGCCAGGTTCGACTGCGCATGGGCCACACCCTGTTCTGCGGCCAGTGCGTAGCACTGCATGGCCTGAGCAAAGTCTTGCTCCACACCCTGGCCGTTGGCGTACATCAGGCCCAAATTGTTGAGCGCGGCGAGTTGGAGATTCAGGGGCTTGTCTTTCACGGTTTAGGTCACGCAGCGGTGAAGACTTCAGACAGAGCGAACAGTTTACACGAAGCCTCTTGGGCCTTGCGCAACAAAAGTGGCTGTTATGATGCCGCAAAATTTGACCGGCTGTAGCAGACACTTTTCGTGCTGCTGTGCGCTGGTCATGATGTTGGGGTGCTGCCGGCTATGCGATGTTTTTTTTGTTAGCCAATGTCCAGAAATACACCGCAATTTATCGGTGAGAGCGATGCCGTGCGCGCCATTCGGGGGCTGCTGCCGGTGGTTGCTGCTTCAAGCTCGAGCGTACTGATTACCGGCGAGAGTGGCACCGGCAAGGAAATCGTCGCACGCTCGCTGCATGATCTCTCCAATCGCTCGTCGGCTAACTTTGTGCCCATCAACTGTGCGGCAATACCCAAGGACCTGATCGAGAGCGAGTTGTTCGGGCATAGCAAAGGGGCTTTCACCGGCGCTGCCACAGACCGCAAGGGCCGCTTCGAGCTGGCCCACAATGGCTCGATTTTTCTGGATGAAATTGGTGACCTGTCGCTGGAGTTGCAGGTCAAGTTGCTGCGGGTGTTGCAAGAGCGGGTGGTGGATCCGGTGGGCGGTTCCAAGGCGATACAAATCAATGTGCGGGTGATTGCCGCTACCCACCGCGACCTGGAGGCGGAGATTGTTGCCGGCCGGTTTCGGGAAGACTTGTACTACCGTCTCAATGTGCTGCCCATCAGCACGCCGCCGCTGCGCGAGCGTTCGGTCGATGTACCGCTGTTGCTGGATTTTTTTGCCAAGAAATTTACCCTCGAGGGCGACAAAGAGGTGAGTTTTGCGCCCGATTTTGCGCAGGCGCTGCGCGCCTACCAGTGGCCTGGCAATGTGCGGGAGTTGTCGAACCTGGTGGACCGCTTCAGCACCCTGTTTGCCGGTCAGCGTTTGACCCTGCGCTCTTTGCCTGCGGCCCTGCTGCCCAAGGGCTTGGCTGCTTTGCAAGCACTGGCTGCTCAGGGGGAGCCCGAAGCAGCCATGCTGGCCCCTGGCTCTGGGGTGTGGGAAAACCCGCCCATTGCAGACTCGGCTCTGGGGGACGCCCTGGAGGGCGTGGTCGGCGAGGTGTCGGCGTCAGCCTACGAGCAGCAGGACAGCAGCGCGGTGGAGCAGATCACATTTTTATCCGAAGGCCTGGCGGTCTTGCCGCCTGAGGGCTTGTCACTGAAGAACCGCTTGGCCGAGATTGAGCGGGATTTGATCTCGCAGGCGCTCAGCCGCACCAAAGGCAATGTGTCTCAAACCGCCCGCATCTTGAACCTGCAGCGAACCACCTTGATCGAAAAAATCCAGAAGTTTGGGCTGCGCGCCAATTAAGTTTGGCGCATTGGGTGCTTGAGATTTATGGCGCTGCGGCTGCTGGTACCTTGGGGTATTGCACCAGGCTCTCAGGGGCTTTGGCTGGCGGCTTGACGGCTACAGCCGGCGGGGCGGCGTCTTTGATGGCTTTTTGCTGACGCTGCAAGCTCGCCTCTACCTCTGCCTTGACCTTTGCCTCTACTTCTGCCTTGACTTCGCGCCGGATCACAGCCGGGTCTGGGCGGGGCGCTGGAGGCGGTGCGGCCTGTGCTTTGGCGGCGATGGCTTTCACGGTGGCCGTATTGCTTTGCAGGCTGGTCTCCACTGCTTCCACGCGCTTGGCAATCTCTTTGGTTTTGCTGTCTATGGTCTGCGCGTTGGCCGAAATAGCGCTTTGCGCGGTTTTCATGAGCTCTTCCACCTTGGCCTCAAGCCTGGCCTGCTGGCGCGAGATGGCGTCCTGCTGTTCAGACATGGTTTGAAAAATCTCGCCCGAGTTGCTGACGAGTTTGATCGATTCGTCCATGGCGATAACCCGCTTGCCCACCGCCAGCAGCATCTCGTCGGCTTTGGTGATGCGTTGCTGCAAGCGGATTGACATCAGGCCGGACATAGCCACCGCGATGACCACCAGCAGACCAAACACGCCCAGCACGATGAGGCCGTGTTTGCGTTGGGTGGCATGGCCTGCCATCAATTCTTTGGCGGCGGTCTGCAAGTTTGCGCCGGCGTTGGCAGCATGCACGCCGGCCCGGCTGGCCAGCTCGGCGGCATCAAGCAGGGTGTGCTTGATGTCCTTGACCTGAGGGTCCTGCTCCATGTGCTGCAACTCGGGAGACTGCGCTGCTTGAGGGTGTTCATGTTCGCCGTGTTCGCCATGCGATACATCGGTCGGCACCGCCTCTTCTGGTCCATGTTCTGGCTCGGGGCTGGCATGGGGATCCTGGTCATGCTCTGGGTTGGGTACTGCGGTGGCTTGGTTCATGGGGTTTACCTGTCTTGGTTTACCTGACTTTGTTTAGCGACGGTGTTCAGGCCCGGCCAGAGCTCTGAGATTCCAGGGTGCCGAGTCTGGCCCTGAGTGCCAGGTTTTGTTCCTCCAGCGCATGCAGGCGCTCAGCGATTTCTGGGTCGTCCGACATGTTCATTGGCGGGGCAATGGGTGGCTCGGCAACAGCCTCTTGGAGCAACTCGGTTTGCACCAGTGGCAGGGCTTCGGGTTCGGGTTCGGCAAAGGCCTGCTCCTGCACTGGCTCAGGCGACTGGGCCGCGTCGGCTTGCGCCAGAGGTTCTGGGGCAGCTTCAGCTTCGACGCTGGCTTGCTGGGGCGGATCAGTCTCGGAGCCAAAAGACGTAGCACGGCGTTTTTCGGCGTCAATGGCATTGGCCACTTCATCGGAATCGATGGCCAGTTGGCGAGTTTCCGTGCCCAACTGAGCGCTTCGGATTTTGGCGTCATGGCTGCCCTCGCGCACCTCGATTTTGTGAGGCGCGCTGCTGGGGATAAATTCGGGCTGGTTCATCGGCTCACTTTGGGCTCGGTTGAGCTTGCATCGGCAGACTCTCGCGACAAGCGCTCGGTCATGTTCTTGAGGGGCAGGGCCCAGGCCCCCTTGGGCATGTCAACACCCCGGGCGAAGCGCATGGCTTCCAGCCTGGAGCCAAATGGACCAGAAGCAATTGAAAACTTCAGATCGGCGTCTTTGGAGGCGTAATTGGCCACGATATGCAGGTTTTTGATTTCAGGCCGGCTTTTCATCCAGGATGAGGCCTCTGCGTAGGAGGACTCGGTGGCATAGATGACTAAAAAACTGGCGCCAGGCATGGCCTTGACCCAGGCATGACCAAC
>CAMATS010000122.1 GCA_945861195.1 Rhodoferax sp. OV413 | reverse complement strand
CGGCTCGATTCAGTGGGCTAATTGCTTGCTGGCCGTCTGGCCGGCTTGACATGGATGTGCTCGGGCGGCAATGCTGCCCAGTGCCGTTCCAGCATCTGGACAAATCCCGATTCAAGGCTGCGAGTGAAGGCCAGGGTGTCAAACAGAGGTGTCTGATGGCGATTGGCCGCCAGACGATTTCGCAGGGCATGCAAGCGCTGCGGTTCTTGCGCCAGTTCAATGGCCAATGATTCAAAGTCAGCCTGATTTTCGGTGATCAGTTCAGGCAGTTCGATCGCTGTGAGCAGGCTTGCGGCCATCCGGCTGGCGAAGGACTCGCCCCGGCAGGTCAAAACGGGCAAGCCGGCCCACAGCGCATCGCTGGCTGTGGCGCCAGCGTTGTAGGGGAGCGTGTCAAGAAACAGATCGGCGACCCTGTAGCGTGCCAGATAGAGCGGCCTGGGCAAGCGGCCGACAAAAATGAGTCGTTCAGGCGCAATTTGGCGCGCCGCAGCCTCTTTTTTCAGGTTGGCGGCGACGAACGGGTTGTCTGCGTACAGCATCAGGACGCTGCCTTCAACCGCCGCCAGGATGCGCATCCAGCCATCGAAGGTGGTCGGTGAGATCTTGAAGTTGTTGTTGAAACAGCAGTAAACGAACCCGGTGGCCGGCAGGCCTATTTCTGATCGGGTGAAGCGGTGGTCGGCAATGGCACGCTGGCGGTCGTTCGCCTGGTAGCTCGGCAGGTAGAGAATTTTTTCGCAGTAGTGGGCCTGGTGCTGCTCGGGGATCAGGCAGTGGTCAGCCAGAAGGTAGTCGTAATAAGCGGCGCCCGTGGTGCCAAGGTAGCCGATGTAGCTCAGCTGTATCGGCGCAGCGCGCTGGGCAAAAACGCCGGTTCGCCCATGCAAAGTATGGCCGCCTAGATCGACCGCGATGTCAATCGCCAGGTGTCGGGCGTGTTGGGCGATTTCGCGGTCAGATGCCTGGCCAACCTCGATAAACGCATCAAAATTAGCAGCAATTCGACCTGTCATGCCGTCGGCCTTGCGAGGCCCCAGGGCGAAAGCATAGAGTTCGAATTGGCTGCGGTCATGCGTTTCAAAGACCTCTGCCATGAGGTAGGAGACGGGGTGCTCACCGAAGTCCGCAGAAAAATAGGCCACCCGAATTTTTGAGCCAGTGCGCTGTGGCCGCTTTAGCAAGGGCCAGGACACCGGCGGAAACTTGTGTTGAATCCAAAGCTTGGCGGCCTGTTGCTGGGTTTTAGGTGATCCACTCGCCACAGTCGCCACCAGCGGCGCGCAGGCGAGTTCGCCCCGGTCTAGGCGTTCTGACAGTTCCCGCAGGCCTTGATCGCAGCCGTCCCACTGGCCGATCGACAGGCGTGTGAGCAGGTCAATGCCCTGCAGTTCGGGGTACTCGGGGCAGAGGGTGGCGACCTGGGCAAAACTTGCCAGCGCCTGGTCCTGACGTTTGAGCTCGATCAATTCGAGTCCGCGCCCGTAGTGGGCGTCTGCGAGCCCCGGGTTGAGGGCAATCGCTTGGTCAAAACTCGCCAAAGCCGCCTGGTGATGCAGCGTGTCGCCCAGCACATTGCCCAAGTTGTAATGCGCCTCGCTGTAGTGGGGGTTCAAGGCGACCGCCTGCCGGTAACTGAGCTCGGCCTCGTGGAGATGATGCAGTGCCCGCAGCGCATTGCCACGGTTGTTCCAGCCCTTGGCCTGTGCCGGGTCCAGGCGCAGCGAGCGCTCGGCACTCTCAAGTGCTGACTCGAACTGACGCAACGCTTCCAAAGCCACGCCACAGTTCAAGTGGGCTTCGGCATAGTCGGCTTTGATTGAAACCGCCGTGAGTGAACTGGCCAGAGCTGCCTCATACCGGTGCAAATCGAGCAGTACCAGGCCACGGTTCATGTGTGCCATGGCATCCCCAGGCGACAACCCGATCGCCCGATCGAAGCTGGCCAGTGCGTCTGCGTGCTGGCCTTGGGCGCGCTGGGCAGCACCTTTGTTGCTGTGCGCCGCTGCGCTCCAGGGGTTCACAGCCAGCGCACGACTGATCAGCTTGGCCGCCAGCCTGCTGTCGCCGCGCTGGTGGGCGATTACCCCAGACATGTGCAGCGCATCGAAATGTTTGGGATCTCGCTGGACGATGGCCTGATAGATCAAATCGGCGTCGGCATATTGGCCGGACTGATGCAGTGCCAAAGCCTGGTTAAATTTGACACGCAGTTCGTTGGCGCCTCTGTGGATGCCGTGTTGTTTGCTTGCAGATTTCTTGAATGTAGATGTCATCGACTCAGTCTAATGGCCAGCTAAAGGGTCAGAACGGCTGAATAAGGCTTGATTCAGGTGACAATTGATTGCCCTTCAGATCACGCCGATGAGCGGATCGTTAACGAGTGGCGCCAGCCATGATGCAAACCGAGTCAGTCACCCATTTCAGAATCCGCCAGGACGTGCAAGCCATGCACGCTTACGCCATCCAAGACTCTGCCGGCATGGCCAAGCTCGACGCCATGGAGAACCCGTATCAGCTACCACCCGTCCTGCAGGCCGAGTTGGGACAGCGACTGGGTGCTCTGGCGATCAACCGCTACCCCGGTGCCCGTGTCGACGCGCTCCGGGCGGCGCTGGGCCGCTACGCCCGCATGCCGGCCGGCTGCGCTCTGATGCTGGGCAACGGTTCGGACGAGCTGATCAGCCTGCTGGCGCTGGCCTGCGCCCTGCCGGGAGCCAGCGTGCTGGCGCCGGTGCCGGGCTTTGTGATGTACGCCATGAGCGCGCAGTTGCAGGGGCTGGCCTTCCATGGTGTGCCCTTGACGGCAGACTTTGAGCTCGACGAGGCCGCCATGCTGGCCGCCATCGCACAGCACCGGCCCGCCATCACCTACCTGGCCTACCCGAATAACCCGACTGCCAATCTGTGGGACGACGCGGTGATCGAGCGCATCATCCTGGCTGTGCGCGAGCAGGGCGGCTTGGTGGTGATGGATGAGGCCTACCAACCGTTTTCCAGCAAAAGCTACCTGGACCGCATGGCCCGGCATGGCCATGTTTTGCTGATGCGCACCCTGTCCAAGTTTGGGCTGGCCGGCGTGCGGCTGGGCTACCTCATGGGGCCGCAGGCGCTGATCGAGCAGGTGGACAAGGTGCGCCCACCCTACAACGTCAGCGTGCTGAACTGTGAGTGTGCCCTGTTCGTGCTCGAGCATGAGGCGGTTTTTGCGGCGCAGGCCCTTGCAATACGCGAACAACGTGCTGTGCTTTTTAAAGCGCTGGCTGATTTGCCCGGGGTTCGTGCCTACCCCAGCGACGCCAACATGATTCTGCTGCGCGTGCCCGATGCGCTGCGTTGCTTTGTCGGACTGAAACAACGCAAAGTGCTGGTCAAGAATGTATCGTCCCTGCACCCGCTCTTAGCCAACTGCCTGCGCCTGACAGTGGGCACCGTTGACGAAAACCGCTTATTGCTCGCCGCCCTGCAGGAATCCCTATGACCAGTCTCCCATTGCCAGACCCCGCCGCACCCCGTGCCGCTGAGGTTTCCCGTATCACGGCCGAGACCAAGATCACGGTGCGGGTCAACCTGGATGGCGCGGGTGTATCGCGCCTGCACACCGGCATCGGTTTTTTTGACCATATGCTCGACCAGATCGCGCGCCATGGGCTGATCGACCTGGATATCCAGGCCGACGGAGATCTGCACATCGATGGCCATCACACGGTGGAAGATGTCGGCATCGCGCTGGGGCAGGCGGTGTTTCGGGCGGTGGGCGATAAAACCGGCATCCGCCGTTATGGCCATGCTTATGTGCCGCTGGACGAGGCCCTGTCCCGGGTGGTGATTGATTTTTCTGGCCGCCCCGGGCTGGTGATGAACCTGCCCTTCAAGAGCGGCATGATAGGCAGCTTTGACAGCCAGTTGGCGCACGAATTCTTCCAGGGGTTTGTCAACCACGCTTTTGTTACTTTGCATATCGACAACCTGCGCGGCGAGAACGCGCACCACCAGGCCGAGACTGTGTTCAAGGCCTTTGCCCGGGCGCTGCGCATGGCGCTAGAAGTCGACCCCCGGGCACCAGCCACCATCCCGTCCACCAAGGGCAGTTTGTGACCACTGTGGCTGTACTCGACTACGGCATGGGTAATTTGCGTTCGGTGTCCCAGGCGCTTAGGGCTGCTGCAGCGGGCACCGGCCACCAGGTGCTGGTGACCCAGCGGCCCGAGGAGGTGCGGGCTGCTGAGCGGTTGGTGCTGCCGGGCCAGGGCGCCATGCCCGATTGCATGCGTGAACTGCGCGCCTCGGGTCTGCTGGCCGCTGTGCTCGAGGCTGCGGCCAGCAAACCGCTGTTTGGGGTGTGCGTGGGCATGCAAATGTTGCTCGACCACAGTGCCGAGGGCGACACGCCGGGCCTGGGATTGATTGCCGGCGAGGTGCTCAAGTTTGCGCTGCGCGGCCAGCTGCAGCCCGATGGCAGCCGCTACAAGGTGCCGCAAATGGGCTGGAATCAGGTCTATCACAGCGGCTTGGCCAGCGCTCCCCACCCGGTGTGGGGCGATATTCCGGACGGCAGTTATTTCTATTTTGTCCACAGTTTTTATGCCAAACCGTCTGATACACGCAACACTGTGGGCCAGACTGACTATGGGCAGCCCTTTTGTTCGGTACTTGCACGTGATAATCTTTTCGCCACCCAATTTCACCCTGAAAAAAGTGCCAGCCACGGTTTGTCCCTCTATCGGAATTTTCTGCATTGGAGTCCCTGACCCCGCGTGTGGCGGCCTTTGGCACCAGCACACCTGCGCTCCCATTCCCTGAAGCAGCATGCTTTTAATCCCCGCCATCGATCTCAAAGAAGGCCATTGCGTTCGTCTCAAGCAGGGCGACATGGACCAATCCACCACTTTCTCCGAAGACCCAGCGGCGATGGCCCGCACCTGGCTGGACCGCGGCGCGCGGAGGCTGCATCTGGTTGACCTGGATGGCGCGTTTGCCGGGCAACCCAAGAATGAAGTCGCAATTCGCAAGATCCTGCGCCAAGTCGGCAGCGAGGTCGATGTCCAACTCGGCGGCGGAATTCGCGACCTCGACACCATCGAGCGCTACCTCGACGCCGGGCTGCGCTATGTGATCATCGGCACTGCGGCAGTCAAGAACCCCGGTTTTTTACAGGACGCCTGCACTGCCTTTGGTGGCCACATCATCGTTGGGCTGGACGCCCGGGAAGGCAAGGTGGCCACGGACGGCTGGAGCAAGCTCACCCGCCATGACGTGCTTGACCTGGGCAAGAAATTCGAGGACTACGGCGTCGAATCCATCATCTACACCGACATTGGGCGTGACGGCATGCTCAGTGGCATCAACATCGAGGCCACGGTCAAACTCGCGCAGGCCCTGAGCATTCCGGTCATAGCCTCCGGGGGCCTGACCAATATGCAAGACATCGAGGCATTGTGCGCAGTCGCAGACGCGGGCATTGAGGGGGTTATTTGTGGGCGCGCCATCTACACCGGCGACCTTGATTTTGCCGCCGCCCAAACCCGTGCTGACGAACTTCAGGGCCAATAACCCGGCCTTGAAGATTCGACACATGAAGGCGCGCCCTCCAAGCCATGCTGCCGGTGCAAACGCTGTCTATCGCTGCATCTGTTTCTGCAGTTTGCGCCAAGGCCTGAGCGAGGATTCAGCCCTGTCAGTGTGCTCCGAGTCCGGTGGGGCGGGGTGTTAGGGCGTGCTGGCCAAGCGCATCATTGCCTGCCTGGACGTGACTGGCGGGCGGGTCGTCAAGGGGGTTAATTTTGTCGATCTGCGCGACGCTGGCGATCCAGTAGAAATCGCGGCCCGCTACAACGACCAGGGGGCGGACGAACTCACCTTTCTCGACATCACCGCCACCAGCGACGGGCGCGACCTGATTTTGCACATCATCGAGTCGGTGGCCTCCCAGGTATTCATCCCCTTGACCGTGGGTGGCGGTGTGCGCTCGGTCGACGATGTGCGCCGCCTGCTCAATGCCGGTGCCGACAAGACCAGTTTCAACTCCGCCGCCATCAATCGCCCGCAACTCATACAGGAGGCCTCGCAGCGCTACGGCGCCCAGTGCATCGTGGTGGCGATTGATGCCAAGCAGCGGGTTGGCCACGAGTTGTTGGCACGTGGCCCGGGCTGGAACGTCTACAGCCACGGCGGCCGTACCAACACCGGCCTGGACGCTGTTGCCTGGGCCTGCCAAATGGCCGAATATGGTGCCGGTGAGATCCTGCTGACCAGCATGGACCGCGATGGCACTAAATCTGGCTTTGACCTGGCCCTGACCCGGGCCGTCAGTGATGCTGTGGACCTGCCGGTGATCGCCTCGGGCGGCGTGGGCAGTTTGACCCATCTCGCAGAGGGCATTCAAATTGGCGGCGCCGACGCCGTGCTGGCGGCGAGCATTTTTCACTTTGGTGAGTTCACCCTCGGCCAGGCCAAGGCACACCTGGCCAAGCAGGGCATCGCAGTGCGGCCCTGAGACCTGCCGCCTGCGCCCAGGGCCCGAACTGATCAAACTGGATCGGTTAGCTGTCAGGCTAGCTTGCTGCCAATTCGAAAACGTCGACAATTCAGCCATGAACTGGCTCGACGAGATCAAATGGGACGCACAGGGCCTGGTGCCCGTGGTAGCGCAGGAGGCCGACAGCGGCGATGTACTGATGTTTGCCTGGATGAACCGGGCCGCCCTGCAGGCCACGGCTGACAGCGGGCGGGCGGTGTACTACAGTCGTTCGCGTGCCAAGCTGTGGTTCAAGGGGGAGGAATCCGGCCATGTGCAGACCGTGCACGAAATCCGCATCGACTG
>CAMATS010000121.1 GCA_945861195.1 Rhodoferax sp. OV413 | reverse complement strand
GTCAGCGAGGCGCTGGAGTACGGCATGGTCGGCATCAACGTCGGCATCCTGGCCACCGAGCACGTGCCCTTTGGCGGCGTCAAACAATCCGGCCTGGGCCGCGAAGGCTCGCACCACGGCATCGACGACTATGTCGAGATCAAGTACCTGTGTATTGGGGATGTGTTGAAGTAAGCCTAGCCAGGCAGGGGATCAGGACGGCGGGGCATTCGGCTCCGCGGCTGTCCCCCGCCCGCTGGGCTCCTCCTTGATGCTACTGCGCCGAACGCCCCACCGTCCTGGCCACAGTCACCCCACAGTCACGGGGCCGCCACCGCCGGCAAGGCCGGGGGTCGGGCCAGCAAAAACAGCACCGAGCCAAAGCCAGCCGTGAGCGCCAGCACGCTGAAGCCCAGTCGGTAATTGCCGGTCAAATCGGCCAGTATGCCGGCCACCAGGGGCCCGGCAATCTGGCCCAGGGCGATGATGACCGCCGACAGGCCCAAAATTGTTCCAATCGCGTTTCGACCAAAATAATCAGCCCGAATGGCCTGCATGAAGGGCCCCCTCAGGCCCCAGGCAAAACCGTGCAGCAGGGCAAAGCCGACCACTTCGAAGGTATGGGTGGCATAGGCCAAGAGCAGCAGCCCCAGGGCATGACCCAGCATGCAGGCAGCAGCGATGTAGCGCTTGTCGACTCGGTCGCCAATCACCAGCCCCAGTCCTACGCCAGCCAATTGCCCGACTGTCATCACCATGATCACCAAAGCGGCTTGCGGCACCGAATAAGCGAGCCCCTCTTTGAGGTGGGTGATGGCATGCACATTGATCGCCGTGACCACCAGCAGCGCAAAAGCATGTCCTACGGCGAGCAGCCAAAAAGCCTGTGTGCGCAGGGCCTGCCGGGCGGTAAATTCAAGCTGCACAGAACGTCCGGCTGCCGCGTCGCCCGGGCTACCCACTGGCGCTGGCGGCAGGCCATCGACGGTCTCACCATGGTCTTGCGGACGGCGCCGTATCACAGAGGCCAGGGGCAGGCCGATCAAAATAGCGATCAGGCCTGAACCCATGGCGGTGTTTCGCCAACCGAAATGGTGCATGGACCAGGCGACCAAAGGCACGGCCAGCCCGCCCAGCGCCAGACCCAGACTCACCAGGGACAGCGCCCTGGCGCGGTAGCGCTCAAACCACTGAATCAGCGACACTGTGAGCGGGAAATACCCTCCCAAACTGGCACCCACAGCCAGCAAAACCGAACACATGTAGAACCCGGCGAGCGAGTCCATCTGGCTCAGCGCGACAAAGCCCAGCCCAAACACAACAATGCCGATCCGAATCATGGGGCCGGGTCCAAAACGGTCCATCAGCACCCCTAGCAGGGGGCCAACAATGGCCGCCTCCACCGATTGCAGTGCAGCGGCGCCAGACAAAGCGGTCTTGCTCCAGCCCCGCTCGTCTGACAAGACTGCCACATAGGCGCCAAAGGACTGGGTCAGCAGCGCCGACAACATGAACTGCATGCCACAAGCGGCACCTGCCATGCGCCAGCCGTAGAAGATTTTCAAACGCCAGTCACCCCAAAACAGGCCACAAGAAAGGCCTTGAACAGAGCAAAAAAAGTGCGTGGCTTATTTAAAAATATTGCTAAAAAATGACTGTACGCCGTCCCAGATGGAGCGGCCTGTGTCTTGCACCGCGTCAACCACGGCCGAGCCTGAAGAGCTTGGTTTTTGGCCGCCAGTGGTAGCCGCACAACCGGTCATTGCAACAAAAGCGATGCCCAGAAGGACTATTTTTAATCTACTCATCTTGTCTCCTCGAACTGTAAAAATTGAACCTGTGAAACCACTGCAAGCCGCTGGGCCAAGGTGCCCGAGGCCAGAGCAGACCCTAGCCAGGGACCCATCTTAACCGCAGGCTGGGTGCGGCTTGCACTAAACTGGCGCTATAGATCGCGGGTGTAGTTCAATGGTAGAACGGCAGCTTCCCAAGCTTCATACGAGGGTTCGATTCCCTTCACCCGCTCCAATCCACCAGCCAGGCCAGCGGACCAGGGTGTGCGCCCAGGGGCTGTGGCCGCAAAAAAAGGCCAGTCCATGCGCCACGAGAAGCTCAGCATCATCTTCCACGGCGACAACGCCAGCAACTTCCGTCCAGGCTTTGAGCGACTGCTCGCCACCCAGCACCGGCTGATTGATTTGAGCGAGGGTCTGGCCAGCGCAGCAGAGCGGTCCGAGTACGAGCGGGCCGATGTGATCGTTGGCGTCAAGTTCAACGCCAGCCTGCCGCTGCCACGCCATTTGCGCTTGTTTCATGCGCCAGCAGCTGGTACGGACGCCATCGACCTAGACCTGCTGCCGGCCAGCGCTGCCTTGTGCAATTGCTTTGGCCACGAGGCCGCCATTGCCGAGTACGTAATGACCGCCCTGCTGCTGCGCCATGTACCCCTGGCCGCCGCCGACGCCGACCTGCGGGCACAGCGCTGGACCTACTGGGCGGGACGGCTCACCGGCTTGCGCACCGAACTGGGCGGCCAGACCATCGGCCTGCTGGGCTTTGGCCATATTGCCAAAGCGATTGCCGCGCGCGCCAAGGCTTTTGGTATGGGCGTGCACGTGGCCAATCGCAGCGCAGTGAGCAGCCCGCTGGTGGACCGCTATTTCAGCCTGGCTGAGCTGCCGTCATTCATGGGCTCAGCTGATGCGCTGGTGGTGTCGCTGCCCCTGGCAGAACAGACCCGCGGCCTGATCGGGCAAGCTGAGCTGGCGGCGATGCGCCCCGAGGCCGTGATCCTGAATGTGGGGCGCGGCCCGGTGATTGAGGAACAGGCTCTGTTTGATGCGCTGGCCGAACGCCGCATCGGCGGCGCCATCATTGATACCTGGTACCAGTATCCGACGCCAACACAGGCCGAATGCGCCCCCTCCAGCCTGGACTTTGCCAGCCTGCCAAATGTCGTGATGACACCGCATATGTCCGGCTGGACCACCGGCACGGTGCTGCGACGTCAGCACACCATGGCAGACAATATTGCTCGCTTGGCCGAGGGGCGTTCGCTGCTCAATGTGGTCAGGCAAGCGGCTTAGGGCCCAGACCACCCGAGCCGCCCTGGCCTGTGCGGCCTAGTGCAGCGGCACGCCAGTTTTGGACTGCAGTTCCTCTAGGCTCACACCGGGCGCCAGCTCCACCACCTTGAGGCCATCAGGCGTCACCTCCAGCACTGCCAGATCAGTGATGATGCGGTCCACCACGCCCAGGCCGGTCAGCGGCAGGGTGCAGTGCGGCAGGATTTTGAGGTCAATCGTGCCGTCTTTCTTTTTGGCCACGTGCTCCATCAGCACCACCACGCTCTTGACGCCGGCCACCAGGTCCATGGCGCCACCCATGCCCTTGACCATCTTGCCGGGAATCATCCAGTTGGCCAGGTCACCTTTTTCGCTGACCTGCATCGCACCCAGAATGCTCAGGTTGATCTTGCCGCCCCGGATCATGGCAAAGCTGTCATGGCTGCCAAAAATGCTGGAGCCGGCAATCGTGGTCACCGTCTGTTTGCCGGCGTTGATCAAGTCGGCATCCACCTCGTCTTCCGTGGGAAACGGCCCGATGCCGAGCATGCCGTTTTCGCTCTGCAGCCAAACCTCGATGTCGGGGTTGACAAAGTTGGCCACCAACGTCGGCAGGCCAATGCCCAGGTTGACGTAAAAACCGTCCTGCAGCTCCTGCGCGGCCTTGGCCGCCATTTGGTCGTGTGTCCAGGCCATGATCAGACTCCTGCTTTCTCGGTGATGGTTCGTTTCTCGATGCGTTTTTCCGGGTGGGCATTGAGCACGATGCGGTGCACATAGATGCCAGGCAGGTGCACGGCATCGGGGTCAAAGCTGCCGGTCTCCACGATCTCCTCCACCTCCACCACGGTGATCTTGCCGGCCATGGCCACTGCAGGGTTGAAGTTGCGGGCAGTGCGGCGGAACACCAGGTTACCGCTTTTGTCGGCCTTCCAGGCCTTGACCAGGGATACCTCGGGCACCAGGGCCCGCTCCATCACATACACATGGCCGTCAAATTCACGGGTTTCTTTGCCTTCGGCTACCTGGGTGCCGACGCCGGTACGGGTGTAAAACGCCGGGATGCCGGCGCCGCCGGCGCGCAGCTTTTCAGCCAGCGTGCCTTGCGGCGTGAACTCGAGTTGCAGTTCACCGGCCAGGTACTGACGCTCGAACTCCTTGTTTTCGCCAACGTAGCTGGAGATCATCTTGCTGATCTGGCGGGTTTCCAACAGCTTACCCAAGCCAAAGCCGTCGACCCCAGCGTTGTTGGAGATCACGGTGAGGTCGCGCACGCCGCTGTCACGCAGGGCTTGGATCAAGACCTCTGGAATGCCGCACAAGCCAAAACCGCCGACAGCCAGCAGTTGGCCGTCGTGGACGATGCCTTGCAAGGCGGCTGCCGCACTGGGGAAAATTTTGTTCACGGGTCGATCTCCAAAAAAATGTTGCGCCTGGCTACGATACTACCTGTGCCAGTGCCTCGTTTTTCTTACGGGACAAACCCTGATGAGTGGGGTCAATGCGGCTGGCGCACCGACCCAACGCCGGCTCTATTCGATCTTGAGGTTCTGGGTCTTGACGACACTCACCCAGGCCCGGTAGTCGGCCTCAATGAACGCGGCCAGCTGAGCGGGTGTGCCGACCGCCGGCTCGACGGCATCAGACTTGAAGCGCGCCAGCACATCGGGCATGGTCACCATCTTGCGCAAGGCGGCATTGAGCTTGTCGACCACGGCTGCCGGTGTGCCTGCGGGCGCTGAGATGGCAAAGTAGTTCAGCACATCGATACCGGGGAAACCGGCCTCACTCATGCTCGGGACATCAGGCAAAGCGCTGGAGCGCTTGGCACTGGTCACCGCCAGGGCTTTGATGCGACCGTCTTTGATGAAGGGCAGCAGCGCCGGAATAGTGCCGGTCACCAACTGAATCTGGCCAGCAATCATGTCCACCGTGGCGGGCGCAACACCGCGGTAAGGGATGTGGGCGATATCGGTCGAGGTGATCGCCTTGAGCTGCTCGAGCACCAAATGGTTAACGCCGCCGGCACCGGCAGAGCCATAGTTCAGTGCGCCAGGCTTTTGCCGCGCCAGTTCAACCACGTCTTTCATGCTGGCAACCGGCAGGCTGACATTGGAGGCCCAGACCAGGGGGCCGGTGGCCACCAAGCCCACCGGCGCAAAGCCACGCAGGGCGTCGTAACCGGCTGTGGGCAGGGAGGCCGCCACCGTGGTGAACGGCGAGGCCACCAGGAGAAGGGTGTAGCCGTCCGCCGGCTGCTGGGCCACATGCTGTGTGCCAATGGCACCCGAGGCACCGGCCCGGTTGTCCACCACAAAGCTGCCGCCCATGATCTCGCCCAGCTTGAGGGCCACCAGACGGCCCATCGCATCGGTGCCGGCACCCGGCGCAAAAGGCACCACAATGCGCACCGGTCGCTCGGGATAGGTTCCGGGGTTTTGCGCTTGCGCGCTGAACTGGGGCATCAGCAGCAGCGCTGCGGCCAGACTCAGCAAGTTGCGGCGAGAGAGATTCTTGAAAATCATGGTAGGCCTCAAAAGTTTGGGTTGGACTCGTCCGAATTGTGCTGCACAGGCCGGCAGCATCCATGACAGTCGGATGACACCCGCCCGCGCGGGAGTCGTTCTGGCGGCTGGACGCTGGGCATAATGACTCAGCCAAAACTTAGAAAAGCCCCGCCATGAGCCGCTACCCCGCCCCCGAACTCAAGGATCTGCCCGAAGATATTCGCGCCAAAGTGCTCGAAGTCCAGAACAAGGCCGGCTTTGTACCCAATGTTTTTTTGGCCCTGGCACGCCGCCCGGCCGAATGGCGGGCGTTTTTTGCCTACCACGATGCCCTGATGCTCAAAGAGGACTCGGGCCTCTCCAAGGGCGATCGCGAGATGATCGTCACCACCACCAGCGCTGCCAACAACTGCCTGTACTGCGTGGTGGCCCATGGTGCCATTCTGCGCATTTACGAGAAAAAACCACTCGTGGCCGACCAGGTGGCGGTGAACTACCGCAAGGCCGACATCACGCCGCGCCAGAGCGCCATGCTCGACTTCGCCATGAAGGTGTGCCTGCATTCCGACCAGATTGCAGATGCCGACTTTGCGGCCCTGCATGCGCACGGCTTCAATGATGAAGACATCTGGGATATTGCCGCCATCACCGCTTTTTTTGGGCTGTCCAACCGCATGGCTTCGTTCAGCGGCATGATGCCCAACCCCGAGTTCTACCTGATGGGCCGACTGCCCAAGGCCAAGTAGCTCAGGCGCTGACCACTGCGCGCAGCCAGTCGGGCAGGGTGCGGGCCTTTTTTTCCGGGAAATTGACCCAAATGGTGGTGGCACCGCCCGCCGCGTAGATTACCTCGGGCTGATCAGTCCGGGCCATGGTGGCCCAGGTCTCAAAGGTGCTGCGACCCGGGTCGCTGGCGTACATCTTGATCAGCACCTCGCCGGGGTATTCCAGTTGCTGATAAAAATTACAAAATGCGTTGACGATGATCGGCCCCTCGCCCGCGGGGTCAGGCTGGCAGCCAATCGAGCGCATCCAGTCGATTCGGCAGGTCTCGAGGTAACGAAAATAACTGGTGTTGTTGACATGCTGCATCGCGTCCATATCGCCCCAGCGGATAGCAATACGCATCTCAAAGATCAGTTTCTTGGCCTCAGGAATATCAAATTTCATGTGCTTAGGCCGACAAGTTCAGGCGCCGAATCCGTCGTCTGCCGCAATCACTGCACCATTGATAAAGTGGCTCTCCTTGGCGCACAACATCACCAGCACCGCGTCCAAATCTTGCACCTGCCC
>CAMATS010000120.1 GCA_945861195.1 Rhodoferax sp. OV413 | reverse complement strand
GTCTGATTTACCCGGATGTTTCTTGCGCAAAGCTTTGTACGCTTTTTTCCAGCTCGCATATCTGGCTTGGGTATCGATCTTGCGGGCCTCGCGCTTGGCGGTGCTGGGTGTGTGGCGCGGGTCGGCGGTGGAGGCGGCGTCCACCAATTGGCGAATGACTGCAGCGTCCAGCGTGAAGCTGCCATTTTCAAAGCCGATGAGATCCGCCAGCGGTATGGCAGCCGCATCCACTACCAGCGCTAAATAACCTTGCAGGCGCAGACACAGCATTTGGGCGCGCTTGTCGCCGCGCGCCATGCCAATGGGCAGCAAACCGTCTTCCGAAGGCTGGATGGTGGTTTGCGTCATGCCGAGACTGGCGGCAATAAACCCGCACACCGTTTGGGCATCGCAGCGCCATTGAGCCAGCCGTGCGGCAGGCACTGGCACGCGGTTGATGTCGATGCGCTTGTCACAGACCACGAAGGATGAAGCGGGTGCGCTGGTGCGTGTCACCGTATGCACGGGCATGCTGCATTCTTGTTCGCAGCCATTGCAGACAACACTTTTGGCGGGGCGTGCTTTCAGCAACAAACCTTGTGACTTCAGGGCAGACACTGCCGCAGTGGGCCACTGGTTCAATTCTTCCGTGCTGATCATGACCGCCGCGCCATTCAGCGCACCGACGCGACCCAGCAACTCAATCAACGTCGCTTGCGGTGTCATACCACGTTAGCGGGCACTGCTTCAACTGCTGCGACGGGCTCGGTTGCTTCGGCAGGCTCTCGTGGCTCGATACCGGATGCGTTGAGCATGTCGCGCAGCTTGAGGCCAAGCTCGTCGTATTTGAGCGAACAGGTGTTGGGGTGGGTGATGCGGATGTTCACCAGTTTTGGGGGACGGTCGGCTTCCACCACCACAGACACGGCCAAGTCCACTTGTGTGATGCTGTACTGGTGCATGGGCATGGCCGCGCTGATGCGGTCGAGCAGGGCATAGACGGCGTTCGGGTCGCGTGTGGTGTCGGCTTCCAGCGAGATGCGTTCGCCGCGTGTGGCGCGCGATGACAGGCGCAGTTTCTTGACGGTGACGCTTTCAATACCACTACCGATGTCGTAGGTGAAATCAAAGCTGCGCTGCATCAGCGGGGCCAGGTCGTACACGCGCGAGTCTTTTGGGTCTTCGGGCAGTTCGGGTAAGCCGAGGATGGCGGCCGCAAACATGGCTTGCAGGGGTTCGATCGCCTTGTAGGTGCCACGGTAATTCAGGTCCAGTGAGCCTTCAGACTGCGAGTAGACAAAGATCACCTCAAAAGCCGGATTGTGCTGACGAATGCCAAACTGGCCGTCTACCCACTCAGGGCCTTGTTGGGAATAGTCTTCGGGGTAGGCAAAGAAGTAGTCCAGATCGCCACGGCGCAGCGGCTCCACCACGCAGTTGTTGCCTCGACCTTCGGTGTGGTGAAAGTGGGTGCGAATGCGGTCGGCCAGCGACTGAGTGGCCCCTGTGGTCACGGCAGCGGCCCGGTGAGGCAGGTTCTTGCGCTTGCGCCAGTGGGGTAGGTTGTCCGCGTGATAGAACAATGTCGCCCCTTTCCAGAAGGGGAAATAGTCGAGGAAAGTGACCATGGCGCGCGCGTAGTGGCTGGACAGCGCGGCCAGCATTTCGGCGAAGGCGTTGGCGGCATTTGGGTCGGCGTCCTGCGCGAGGTGCCATTGCGCTTCGTCCAAAATGGCGCGGCAGCCTTTCTCGCAGCTCAGATCAAAGATGGCGCGGAACTCGGCATCCACGGTGTTGCGCTGGGTATCTGTCAAAGCCAGCCAGTCGGCAAACAGTTCGTCGTGCCGGGTCTCTGACATGGCGGCAAAGTCCAGGGCACCAAACACGGCTTTGCCCTGAAAGTAGCGGGCTAGCAGCGCGTTGGGCATGTGCCGGAAAAAGCCTTTGGTTGTGTAGTGACGTGCCATGTTTTCTCCCTTGGGGTGGTGCTGAAATACACTCTGTTGAACGAAGCTGGATCAAATGTACATGGCCTGTACAGGAAACTGGTTTTGTGTCACGAAGGAATCAGACGATGACTAGCGCCAACAAAATTGCATCTGAAATTTCCGCCTTGCCGCCGCACTTGCAGGCAGAGGTGCTTGATTTCGTACAGTTTGTGAAGAAGCGCGATGGCATTGCCAAAGTGTCTATCGCCGATAGCAATCTGCAGAGCGGTGGCGACGCGCCCTTTTTTCAGGCACTGTCTGACGCGGGGTTTGTTGGCTGCATTGAAACGAACGAGCAACTTTCCACCAGCTACAAGCAGCACATTGATTTTTCCGCAGCAACCGTGAACCACTGATGACGACCTACCCTGTACTGGGGAAAGAGTCAGCACCCGATTAGCAATTTGCTGCTGACCCACAGCTGAGCGGGGTAGTTGGTTACGCCGTGAATTTGGCCAGCCTTTGGCCCAGGGCATCAAACGCCTTGACCTGTTCCGCCTCGCGCCGGTCTTGGATGTAGACACCGCTCATGCCCTGCTTGATGTGGTTCTCGCATTCGTTGATTACGTCGTTCGAGATGCCGAGCTGACTCATTAGCGTGGAGGCAGTGCGGCGCAGGTCGTGCGCGGTCCATCGGCCACCGTCCAGCACCAGCGCGTCCACCGATTTGGTTCTGTTTTGCAGGCGCGCGCTTTCGCTGCTTTGGCGGTCTGCCAGTTGTTTGCCAAATGACTTGACGCACACCGGCCCCGTGGCCCGGCTATCGGGGAAGACCCAGGCCACGGGTTTGCCGGTGACGCGATCCGCTTCGCGCAGGGTGGCCAATTCGGTGAACTGACGCACGGCGAAGTCGCTCAGGTGGATGAGGTGATCGCGCTGATTTTTGGTGGTGGGCAAGTACCAAGTGCGGGCTTGCAGATCAACGAACCCGAGTTGCACTGCGCCAGACTTTTGCGCCGTGTTGTGTGCGTCCACGGTGGCCTGCAATGCCTGCTGCTGGGGCTTGGTATCGGCCCAGACCGCGCCCATCAGCTCACCGATGCGGCAGCCAGTGGCCAGAATGAGCCACAGCCCGAGGACGGTGCGCCTGCTGAGGTTGGCGGTGGGCAGTTGTTTGACCAACGCGGCCAGCTCGTCGTTTGACAGCACCCGGTCGCGCTTGATGTCTTTGCCGCCGATCTTGCGCTTGCTGATCAACTCTATCGGGCTGTGTTCGATGATTTCACGCTCAGCGGCGAAGCGAAACATTTGCTTGAGGTCGGCCAGCAGCATATTGGCGGTGCGCAGTTTGCCTTCGGCTTTGACGGCATCCAGGATGGCGAGAATGTCGGCCTTGCGCACGTCCATGACGGCGATGTCGCCCAAGGCGGCAAACACCCGCCGCTCGAACTGCTCGCGGACATACTGCCCGCCGTCTTTGCGCCCGATGCGCTTGCCGTCGCCGCCGATGTGCGGAGCCAGCTCGGTCGCCGCCCAGCGCTCGAACACCTGTTTGATGGTCAGCCGCCGCTGCCGGTCCAGTTCGGCCTGTTGCTCAACCGTTGCCGCAGCGCGTTTGTCTTTGTCCGCCTGCTGGCGTGCGTCTTCGCTGGTTTGCAGCCGGTCTGCCTCAAGTTTGGCGAAGTGCTGGCGCAGGTCGCGGGCACCATCTTTGTATTGTTTTGACCAGCCAGCCGCCTTTTCGCGGGCTGCCGCCAGGGTCAGATAGCCTTCCCGGCCTTTGGGGTCGTAGGCACCCACAGCAAGGGTGTCGCGCTGGCCGGTGCTGGTGGTATAACGAAAATAGAACGACCGCTCACCACCCGGTGTGATCCTGCCCAAGAACCGGCCAGCGCCGCGTGGTGCGGGGTCTGTAAACCACTGGTCAGCGCCGTTCGGTTTCGATGCCATTTCTTTGTCTGTGATGATGCCCATGACCTGCTTTCCAGTTGCCGTTCGGTTGCCGTTTCTATCGGCTGGTTGCCGTTCAGTTGCCGTTTCTGGCTGGCAGTCATTGTACATCTTGGGTTGACTTTGGACGCTAAACTCTCATAAGTTGTTGATTTGTAATGATTAAATTAAATTCTCTGGATGCGGTGGAATCTTTTGAAACGAATTTTGAATTGACTACGAACCAAGGGATAGTGGTTCAATTCCTGCCAGCCGCACCATATGAAATAAGGACTTAGCGTCGAGAGACACTAAGTCCTTTCTTCTTGTGCGCCCAGCATGGGCGTAAACCTGCGCTTTGAACAACGCTCTGCTTGCGCGGTCTATGAAGGCGAGCGGCCTATTTTGCATATAAAAAGTGCTGTGCATGGGTTTGATCAGCTACCACGACTACGGCAGACTGTGCTTCATCCAGAATGGCGCGTCAGCCTTTCTCGCAGCTCAGATCGAAGATGTTGCGGAACTCGGCGTCCATAGTGTTGCGCTGGGTATCAGGCAGGGCCAGCCAAGGGGAAAAAAATCGCCGTGCTGCGTCGCGGACATGGCAGCAAAGTCCAACTCGCCAACCATGGGCTTGCCCTGCAAGTACCGGGCCAGCAGGGCGTTGGGCATACACCAGAAAAAGTCTTTGCTTGCGTAGTGACGTGCCATGCTTCTCTCCCTAAGGGCGGTGTTGAAATACACTCTATTGCACAATGTTGCATCAACTGGACACGGCATATGCGTGAAACTGGTGCTGCGCCACTAAGGGATCAGACGATGACTACCGCCAACAAAATTGAATCTGAAATTTCAGCCCTGCCGCCGCACTTGCAGGCGGAGGTGCTTGATTTTGTGCAGTTTGTGAAGCAGCGGCACGGCATTGCCAGGGTGCCTGTTCATGATGGCAATCTGCAAAGCGGTGGCGACTCGCTATTTTTTCAGGCGCTTTCTGACGCGGGGTTTGTGGGCTGCATCGAAACGGACGAGCAACTGTCCACCAGTTACAAGCAACACATTGATTTCTCCGCCAAGGTCGGCTTGCAAACATGATTTTGGTGGACGCGGGCGCTTGGCTGGCGCTGGCAGACAAGGGTGATGCTTATCACGCCCGATGCGTTGCTTTTTTCCGTAGCAACCGCGAACCATTGATGACGACCTACCCTGTTCTGGTGGAGTGCGTCCATTTGATGTTCCGTCGCATCGGGGTTACCAAGACGCTGGCATGAATGGAAACGCTGGCGTCGCAGGGCATTGGCGTGATTGCTATGGGTGCCGACCATTTGCCGCGCCTGACAGAATTGATGCGACAGTATGCGGATTTGCCCATGGACCTGGCGGATGCTTCGCTGGTCTTGCTGGCCGAGGAGTTTGGCGAAGGCCGGATCGTCAGCACGGATGAACGCGACTTTCATGCGTACCGGTGGAAGAGCCAGCATCCGTTTAGCAACCTGCTGTTGGCCCAAAGCTGAGCGGGGGTAGTTGGTGACGCAGTGAACTTGGCTAGCCTTTGGGACGTTCACTTTGCCGCGATGCTCAAGCTGGAATTTGCATTGGCTGGGCGAAAAATGTGGTTTGCATGAAGAAGGTATCGAAGGATGGCGGCGCTCGGACTGGCGCTTTTGTGATGGGGGCAGAATGGTAAAAATGAACCTGTTTGACGATGCTGTTGCCTTTTCGCAGGCCCACGAGGTTAACTGGCCGCGTGAGCCGCATGATGCGCTTCACGCCTGGGGCGTTCACAATCCCGACCCGCCGCCCTGGAACTGTTTGCTCGGGCCGGTGCATGCCCGAGGCCCGGTTTCGGGCGTTGTTCTGCGAGAGGGCCGGCTGGTTCGAAGCTGGGGCGAGGCCGACCGGGCCGACCTAACTTTCAGTGTTGCCAAAACTTACCTGGGGCTGCTTGCCGGGGTCGCTCATGCACGGGGCCTCTTGCCTGATCCGGATGAGCCCGTGGCTAAGCGCCTGCCGGGCATCGGGTTTGACAGCCCGCACAACCGACGGGTCACCTGGGCTCATCTGTTCGAGCAGACCAGCGAGTGGGAGGGGTCTTGTTTTGGCATACCAGACACCGTTGATCGCTACCGCTTCGTATCCCATGATCCACGGCCTGCCGCAGGCGTCAAGGGCGCTGCCCGCCCCCTGCTAAGTCCGGGTAGTTTCTGGGAATACAACGATGTTCGTATCAATCAATTGTCCTTGGCCTTGTTGCATTTATTCCAGCGGCCGCTCCCGGCGGTTTTTCAGGAAAGCATCTTGCAGCCGCTGGGCGCAAACTCAAACTTTGCCTGGCATGGCTACGACCACGCATGGGTCGATCTCCCTGCCTCTGGCACTGCTGGCGCTCAACGTGTGGCGAGCGTGCCCGGTGGCTCACACTGGGGCGGCGGCGTTTCCATCAGCGCCCGTGATCAGGCCCTGATTGGACAACTGATGTTGCAGGACGGGCACTGGGGTAAGGCTGGACAAAGTGTCTCGCTGTTGCCCGCCCACTGGTTGCGCCGCATGAGACAGCCCTGCGGCCTGGCGCCTTTTTATGGCTGGCTAACCTGGCTGAATCCCGGCGGCAGTACATTTCCGGGGGCTGGCGCCGAGAGTTTTTTGATGGTCGGCGCGGGCGGTAATTATGTTTGGGTCGACCCTTTCCAGCAGACCGTGGTGGTGGTCCGCTGGCTGGAGCCAGCGTCTTTTGCGGGCTTCGTGGAGCGGATCCAATCGGCGCTTGCCAGTTAAAAAAATTCGTAGGCAAGGCAATTCTTGCGACTTGACATCCGAGAATTGTCTATGGATATATTGCGCCAAGGTCAACATGTAGAAGTGCTCGAACCTCAGGAGCTACGCGGCCAACTGACCAAAGAACTCAAAGCTACCCTAAAAAATCCGCAGATAGAGGCTTTCGAAAAAGAAAAAATAGAAGATTGATATCAACGGTAAAACTACGTTAGTAGACGAGTTTAAATGCCAGTAAAAATGATCGGTAAATAGACATGGTTCAGC
>CAMATS010000119.1 GCA_945861195.1 Rhodoferax sp. OV413 | reverse complement strand
TGGTTTTTGAGTTACGGTTTTCCCTCGCGGCTCCCCCGATTGAACCCTATGGTTTAACCATTCCCAAAATCAGCAACGGGTATTCGGTCTATCTCAATGGCGTCTTGCTGGATCACTTTGGCGATCTGACGCGCCATGACCGAGCCGATGCCAAGTTGCCCAGACTGATTGCCGTGCCGCCTGGTGTTTTGCAATCGACCAATGTGCTTCGGCTGAGGGTGGGCGCCGACGTCGGGCGCCAGGGTGGTTTGTCCACGGTGACGCTGGCACCGATGGCTTTAGCACGTGCGGCCTACGTGCCGTTCTGGCGTTGGCGGGTGTTGGGTCCGCAGATGGTCGCCATTTTCAGTGCGCTGGTTGGGCTGATTGGTTTGCTGCTGTGGCTGACGCAACCGGCTGTGCGGGCTGATGGCACTATGGGGCGCGAGGCGGTCTACCTGTATGGCAGCCTTGCCGAGTTTTGTTGGGTGTTTCGTGTCGCCGATGCGGTGCTGGAGAGTCCACCCCTGCCGCTGCCGTGGTGGAGCGTGCTTTCGGCGTTGTCACTGTGGGGGTGGAGCAGCCTCACCGTGCTGTTTTGCATTGAGGTGGTGGGCTGGGGCCAGTCCCGCCGCCTTCCTGCCTTGCGGCTCTGGCTGCTGCAGCTTGGCCTGCTGGGCCTGGTGGCTGCGGTGGCGGCACGGGTTTACGGCTGGCCACTGTCGCTGACGGTCTGGTATGCCCTGCTCGCTTTGACCTTCCTGCTGTTTTCTTTGGCTTTGGTGTGGCATGCCTTGCAGCGCGGCGCAGGGCTCAACAGCCGGTTGTTGGCCTTAGCGATTTTGGTCAATGTGCTCATGGGTTTGATAGACCTGTACCAGCTTAGGGTGAACCCGAGCATGGATGGCCGAACCAGTTTGTACTACTCGTCCGTCCTTTTCGGCGTGGTGGCCGGTTTGATCGTGCTTGGCCGCTTCAGCACGGTGAGCCGCCAGGCGCAAAATCTCACGAGCAACCTGAATAACTTGGTGCAGCAAAAAGAGCAAGCGTTGTCTATCAGCTACCAACGCTTGGAGCACATCGCACGGGCGCAAGCGCGCAGCGGTGAGCGCAGCCAGATATTGCGCGATATGCACGACGGCGTCGGCTCGCACATCAGCACAGCGATCCGGCAGCTGCAGTCGGGTCGGGCCAGTGGCGACGAAGTGCTGCAGACGCTGCGCGACTCGCTGGACCAGCTCAAACTCTCGATCGATGCGATGCACCTGCCGCCCGGCGACATCACCGCGCTGCTGGCCAACCTGCGCTACCGGCTCGAGCCACGCCTGAAGGCCTGTGGCATTGAGCTGGACTGGGCGGTCGATGCGCAGGCGCCTGTGGCCGGGCTGGACGCGGGCGCCATGCGCCAACTGCAGTTCATGCTGTTTGAAGCCATCTCCAACGTGATGCAGCACGCCCAGGCCAGCCAGCTGCGCATCGAGGCCCAGCAGACCGCGCAGGGTGTGCGCATTGGCGTGGTGGACAACGGCTGCGGCTTTGACCACGGTCAGGTGGCTCGCCGGGGCTTGCGGCTGATGCAGGAGCGAGCCCAGGCGATTGGCGCGCAGTTGCAAATTCACAGCCAGACGGGGCGTACTGCGTTGGAGATCACAACGGGGCGTGCCGTGCTTTCGGCACCGATTGTTTGAACTGCAGTTTGTTGCCATGGCTGTTTTTCCGTACCACCTGATGGTCCGCGCCTGGTTAGGTTGCGGCTGGCTCTTGTTGGGGCTGTGGCTGCCGATAAACCAAGCCGGCGCAGAGGTCTTGACGCTGACCCAGGCAGAGGTCAGGCTCACGCTGCGTGGTCTGCCCGAGTCGGCGTCCGCCCCGGTCAATCTGCCGTACCAGTGGGATAGCCATCAACGGGGCGTCGCAGGGGAGGCGTATTTCCAGATCCCGTTTTCTTTTGCGGCCGCGCCTTCCGAGCCCTATGGCCTGTATATACCGAGACTGGGCAATGCCTATGCGATCTGGCTCAATAGTGTGCTCCTGGAACAGAATGGCGGCCTCAGTCTGGGCAACGGCGCAGACTTTGCCAAGGCGCCGCGCTATTTGGCGTTGACACCGCACCTGCTCCGCCAAGACAACCTGGTTCAGATCCACATCCGGGCCGACGCGGGCCGCCGCGGCGGGCTTGCACCCCTGGTTCTGGGGCCGCATGAAGAGGTTTATCCGCGCTACCTGCAGGATCACCGCAGCCGCATCACTGGCTCGTTTCTGGTGGCGGTGTTCGGCTTGCTTGTGGGCCTGGTGGCCTTGGCAATCTGGGTCACACAAGTGAGGGCCAGTGACCACGGGCGTCGCCAGCGCGATCCCCTGTACCTGTATGCCGCCGTCGCGGAGCTGTGTTGGACGATCAGCGTGAGCGACGCTTTCATTGAAACGCCGCCCTTGCCCTGGCCATGGTGGGGCATCTTGCCCGTCTTCACACACAGCCTCTGGACCTGCAGCATGACCTTGTTCGGCATCGAGATTGCTGGACTCAGCCTGAGCAAGTCCGTGATGTGGCTGCGGCGTTGGCTGTTGATTCTGGTGCTGCTGGTATTGGCTGCGGCTATTGGGCGTGCGTTAGCCCGGCCAGATGCCGTACCCTGGGCCTATGGCCTGGCCGGTCTTACGGCGCTGGCTTTTGCAACCGTATTTGTCTGGCGGGCCGTTCGCAGCGGGTCTGGCCAGCACCGCTTGGTGGCGGCATCCGTGGTTGTAAACACCGTGGTGGGGCTGCGTGACTTCTACGTCTTTCAGGTGCTGCAGGCCTATGGCGAAAACACTTACCTGCGTTACAGCTCGGTACTTTTTGGGCTAACTCTGGCGTTCATCGTGGCGTTGCGGTTCCGAGCCGCCAGCCGCCAGGTGGTCGAGCTCAACGCCAGCCTGGCGCGCCGGGTGGCACTCAAGGAGGCCGAACTTGCGCGCAATTACCAGGGCCTGGCGCAGGGCGTGCAGGAGCAGGCGCGCAGCGGCGAGCGCAGCCGGATATTGCGCGACATGCACGACGGCGTGGGCTCGCACATCAGCACGGCCATCCGTCAACTGCAGTCGGGCCGGGCAAGTGGCGACGAGGTGCTGCAGACGCTGCGCGACTCGCTGGACCAGCTTAAGCTCTCGATTGATGCGATGCACCTGTCACCAGGGGACATCACCTCGCTGTTGGCTAATCTCCGTCACCGGCTTGAGCCACGCCATGCGCTGCAAGGCCTTCAATGGGTTTGGGCTGTCGATGACTTACCCTTGTTGCTGCGCTCAGACGCCGAGCGCGAGCCCGTGCTGCGCTCGCAACCGGCGGGCACACCGCCGCCACCTGATTTGAGAGCTTCGGCCATGGCCGCACGGCGGCGGCTGGCCAGGCCGATGGACTCCTTTGCCTTGTATCAACTGCAGCGCATGCTGGTGGAGGCGCTTAATAATGTGCTCATGCATTCGGGTGCAAGCCGGCTTCAGGTGATGGCGCAAGCGCTGCAAGCGCCCGAGCGCGGTGTGCGGCTGCAATTGGTGGATAACGGGCGCGGCTTTGATGCCGCAAGCGTCAGAGGCGGGGGCTTGGCGCGATTGGCGCAGTGCGCGCATGCGATTCAAGCGCAGTTCAACATCAGCAGCAGGCCGGGGCAAACTTTGGTGGAGATTGTGCTGCGCGCCGCCTGACGATAATTAGCCGCTATGGCCTATGTTTTTCAAAGCACGCCGCTATGGCAGCGCATGACGCCCTGGTTTCGGGGTTTTGATGTGCCACTGGCTGCCTCTGCAGGCCTGCTGGCCCTGGCAGGCCTGTTGACCATGTATTCCTCTGGCTACGACCATGGCACCCGTTTTGAGGACCATGCTCGCAACATGCTGATTGCCGGGCTGATTCTGTTTGGCGTGGCGCAGGTGCCGCCACAGCGTTTGATGGACTTGGCCTTGCCGCTGTATGTGCTGGGCGTTGGCTTGTTGGTGGCCGTGGCGTTGTTCGGGCTGACCAAAAAGGGTGCGCAGCGCTGGCTCAATCTGGGCCTGGTGATTCAGCCCAGTGAAATCCTGAAGATCGCCATGCCGCTGATGCTGGCCTGGTGGTTCCAAAAGCGCGAGGGCCAGTTGCGTGCGCTTGACTTTGTGGTGTCTATCGGCTTGCTGCTGTTGCCAGTAGGGCTGATCCTCAGGCAGCCCGATCTTGGCACCGCTGTACTGGTGTTGGCGGCTGGTTTGTCGGTTATTTTTTTTGCCGGCCTGAGCTGGCGCCTGCTGGCCCCGCCCTTGTTGCTCGGTTTGGCTGGCCTGGTGTTGCTGTGGGTGTTTGAGGCTGAGTTGTGCGCCCAGGGCGTGAGCTGGCCGGGCCTGCGCGACTACCAGCAGCAGCGCGTGTGCACCCTGCTTGACCCCGGGCGTGACCCGCTGGGGCGTGGGTTTCACATCATTCAGGGCATGATCGCCATTGGTTCGGGCGGTTTTTGGGGCAAGGGCTTTATGCAGGGTACGCAAACCCACCTGGAGTTCATACCTGAGCGCACCACGGATTTCATCTTTGCCGCTTACTCTGAGGAGTTTGGCCTGGCCGGCAACCTGCTGTTGGTGCTGGCCTTTGTTTTTTTGGTTTTGCGCGCATTGAACATTGCCCTGGAAGCCCCCACGCTGTTTTCGCGTTTGCTGGCGGCCTCGCTGGGCATGATTTTGTTTTGCTACGCCTTTGTCAACATGGGCATGGTCAGTGGCATCCTGCCGGTGGTGGGCGTGCCCCTGCCCTTTATCAGCTATGGGGGCACGGCGATGGTGACGCTGGGTTTGGCCCTGGGTATGTTGATGTCCATTGCCAAATCCAAGCGGCTGGTGCAGTCATAAGCAGTCTTGGCGCGCCAGCCCGCGCCGGGGGTGTTGCTTGCAGACCGCCCCGGCACTGGCGGCAGCCCTCTAGAATGAAGCCATGATTTCACGCGAACCCACCCTCGAACGCTTGGCTATTGCCAAGTCCCTGCTGCTCACGCCCTTCGGGCTGGACGAATCTCACCTGTTGCGCGCCCTGGCCGAGATCAAGGCGCACCGGGTCGACGAGGCGGACCTGTACTTTCAGTACACCCGCAGCGAGGGCTGGAGCCTCGAGGAGGGCATTGTCAAAACCGGCTCGTTCAGTATCGACCAAGGGGTTGGGGTGCGGGCCGTCAGCGGCGAAAAAACCGCTTTTGCCTACTCGGACGACATCTCCGAGGCCTCCTTGCTTGACGCGGCGCGCACGGTGCGCTCGATCGCCGCCCAGGCGCAGGGTGCCCGGGTCAAGGCCGGCAAGCGCCGGATTGCCGAGGCCCGCTCGCTGTACCGCGATTTAGACCCCATTGCCAGCCTAGACAGCACCGCCAAGGTGGCGCTTCTGGGGCGGGTTGAGCAACTCGCGCGGGGCAAAGACCCGCGCGTGGTGCAGGTGATGGCCGGTCTGGCCAGCGAGTACGACGTGGTGCTGGTGGCCCGTGCCGACGGCACGCTGGCCGCTGATGTGCGCCCGCTGGTGCGCCTGTCGGTGACGGTGATTGCCGAGCAAAAAGGCCGGCGTGAGATGGGCTCTGCCGGTGGCGGTGGCCGCTTCGGCCTGGCTTACTTTGACGATGCCTGCATCAGCAGCTATGTCGATGAAGCGGTGCAGGCGGCCCTGACCAACCTGGTGGCCCGGCCAGCGCCAGCGGGCGAGATGACTGTGGTGCTCGGCCCGGGCTGGCCCGGCATTCTGCTGCACGAGGCTATAGGTCATGGGCTGGAAGGCGATTTCAACCGCAAGGGCTCCAGCGCCTTCAGTGGCCGCATCGGCCAGCGCGTGGCGGCCAAAGGCGTCACCGTGCTGGACGACGGCACTCTTGCCGACCGGCGTGGCTCGCTCAATGTGGACGATGAAGGCAATGCCAGCCAGCGTAATGTGCTGATTGAAGACGGCATCCTCAAGGGCTACATCCAGGACAGCATGAACGCCCGCCTGATGGGTGTGGCGCCCACCGGCAATGGCCGGCGCGAGAGCTATGCCCATGTGCCGATGCCGCGCATGACCAACACCTACATGCTGGCAGGCGGCAAGCCACCGCAGGAGATCGTGGCCAGCATTAAAAAGGGCTTGTATGCAACCAACTTTGGCGGCGGCCAGGTCGACATCACCTCGGGCAAGTTTGTGTTTTCAGCCAGTGAAGCCTATTGGGTTGAAAACGGCAAGATTCAGTACCCGGTCAAAGGCGCCACCCTGGTTGGCAGCGGTCCCGAGTGCCTTAAGCGCGTGTCCATGATCGGCAACGACATGAAGCTCGACAGCGGGGTTGGCACCTGCGGCAAGGAAGGCCAGAGCGTGCCGGTCGGTGTGGGCCAGCCCACCCTGCGCATTGACGGCCTGACCGTTGGCGGCACGGCTTGAGCAGGCGCTGGCTGGCACCGGCCCGAGTCTGTGCCCAAGCTGTGCTACATTGCCCACCATGAATTTTGCAGCGTATTACTTTAGTTATTTTGGCTTCTCAGTCGCCGTTGGCGGTCGAGAGGGTTCAAGCGTGCTGAAGTAAACGTTTTCGAATTCTCCAAAAACCGCCGGCAACCCCGGCGGTTTTTTTTGTCCCTTGAACCACCAGGAGTGATTGACATGACCGCCCCAGCCCAAGCCCAGACCAATTACAGCGGCGACCGAACCGGTATCACCGACGACGAACGCATCAAGGACATTACCGTGCTCCCACCGCCTGAACACCTGGTGCGTTTTTTCCCGATTCAGGGCACGCCGGTTGAATCCCTGATTGCCGGCACCCGCCTTGCCATACACAACATCATGTCCGGCAAGGACGACAGGCTGCTGGTGGTGATCGGCCCCTGCTCTATCCACGACCCGTCGGCGGCGTTGGCCTATGCACGGCTGCTCAAAGAGCAGCGCGACACCTA
>CAMATS010000118.1 GCA_945861195.1 Rhodoferax sp. OV413 | reverse complement strand
AAGCTTACTCCTTTTAAAAAAATTGATCGGCCTGCTGGCTTGCCCAAAATAAAAACGATGGTGGCATGTGCCAAAAAGACGCGTCTGTTAGAGATGTTACGCTGTAACTGGCAGTCGGAGCACTAGGGGTTTCCCCTGAATCCTGGCTCAACTGATTTAGCAGGCGAGCCCAAACTTTTTGGGCGCACGCCGGCACCCTCCTCAGGCAACACTCTTCAAGGTCGGGATGGCGCTAGCCGCTTCGGCCAGCTTGGGGAAGCGTGTGCGGATGGACTGCGTGATACCTGCCGCATCCAGGCCCAGCATGGCCAAGAGGCGGGCGGGGTCGCCGTGGGTGCTGAACTCATCAGGCAGGCCAAGTTGCAGCAGGGGCGTCAACAGGCCCGCGGCCTGCAAGGCCTCGGCCACTGCGCTGCCCGCGCCACCCATGATGGCACCCTCTTCAACGGTGACAAGCATCTCGTGTGCGCTTGCCACTTTGAGCAGCAAATCGGTGTCAAGGGGCTTGGCCCAGCGCATATTGACCACGGTCGCGTTGAGCGCCTGTGCGGCCTGCAAAACCGGATAAAGCAGCGTGCCAAAGACCAAAATCGCCACGCCTGCGCCGTTCCGCCGACTCTCACCTTTGCCAAATGGCAGGGGCTCTAGCCCAGGCTGTACCACCACCCCGGCACCCGCACCGCGCGGGTAACGCACCGCCACGGGATGGTCTTGGGCAAAGGCAGTGCTCAGCAACTGGCGGCACTCGTTCTCATCGGCCGGGCAGGCCACGCTGATATTGGGGATGCAGCGCAAATAGGGGATGTCATAAGCGCCGGCATGGGTGGCGCCATCGGCGCCGACCAAGCCGGCACGGTCGAGCGCAAACACCACCGGCAGGTTTTGAATCGCGACATCGTGGATCAGCTGGTCATAGGCCCGTTGCAGAAAAGTTGAATAGATGGCAACCACCGGCTTGAGGCCCTCGCAAGCCAGGCCAGCGGCAAAAGTAACCGCGTGCTGCTCGGCAATGCCAACATCGAAATAGCGGTCCGGAAAACGGCGTTCAAACTCCACCATGCCCGAACCCTCGCGCATGGCCGGCGTGATGCCCACCAGGCGGGGGTCAGTCAGGGCCATGTCGCACAGCCACTGCCCAAACACCTGGGTGAAGGTTTGCTTGGGCGGCGTGCTGGGGCTTTGCAGGCCAATCGTTGGGTCAAACTTGCCCGGGCCGTGGTAGGCCACCGGGTCAGCTTCAGCGAGCTTATAACCCTGGCCTTTTTTGGTGACCACGTGCAAAAACTGCGGTCCGGGCAGCTTCTTGATGTTTTCCAGCGTGGGGATCAGGGCATCGAGATCATGGCCGTCGATCGGGCCGATGTAGTTGAAGCCGAATTTCTCAAACAGCGTGGCGGGCATCACCATACCCTTGGCCTGCTGCTCAAAGCGCTTGGCCAGTTCCAGCAACGGTGGGGCGCCCTTGAGGACGTTGATGCCAACACTTTTGGCAGCTGCGTAAAAGCGCCCGCTCATGAGCTGGGCCAGGTAGCGGTTGAGCGCGCCGACCGGCGGGCTGATGCTCATGTCGTTGTCGTTGAGCACCACCAACAAGCGGCCGTCGGCCACGCCGGCGTTGTTGAGGGCCTCAAACGCCATGCCGGCGGTGAGCGCGCCGTCGCCAATGATAGCCACCGCGTGTCGGTCATCACCCTTGATGCGAGCCGCCATCGCCATGCCCAGCGCGGCCGAGATCGAGGTGCTGGAGTGGGCCGTGCCGAAGGTGTCGTAATCGCTCTCCACGCGCTGCGGAAAGCCGCTCAAGCCGCCCCACTGCCGCAGGGAGCCCATGCGCTCACGCCGGCCAGTGAGAATTTTGTGCGGGTAGGTTTGGTGGCCTACGTCCCACACCAAACGGTCTTGGGGGGTGTTGAACACATAGTGCAATGCGATGGTGAGTTCGACCGTGCCCAAATTCGAACTGAGGTGCCCGCCGGTCTTGGCCACACTGCCCAGCAAAAAGGCACGCAGTTCGACTGCGAGTTGCCCCAGTTGGGAGCGCGGCAAGCGCCGTAGGTCGGCCGGGTCATCGATGGACTGCAGCAGGGGAAAGGACTGGTTCTGCATAAGGATATGGTTGAGTAGCGGGCGCGCCGTCTTGCGCCCAGCGCTTGAGGCATTCTGTCCTAAAAACCGGGCGGCGTCAGCATTTACAACATTTTTTGCTGCCCGCATTTGGCGCTGGGCTACCGTCTCTGTAGCCTTTGCCTGCCGCTCAGCTGGAGCGGCTGACCACCCGCTCGGCCAGGCCGGTAAGCGCACGGGTATCGGGCAAGCCACTTGCGGCCAAGGCCGCAGCAGCTTGTGCGAGCAACTCCCGGGCATAGGCCTGGGCCGGCGCCAAGCCCAGCAAAGAGACATAGGTGGGTTTGTTGCCCTGGGCGTCTTTGCCCGATGTTTTGCCCAGGGTCACAGAATCCGCCGTGACATCAAGAATATCGTCAACCACCTGAAACGCCAGCCCGATGGCGGCGCCAAACTCGCTGAGTGCCTGCTGCGCGACAGGCGTCGGCTCGGCGCAGGCCGCGCCCATCATGACGCTGGCCTGCAGCAAGGCTCCAGTCTTGAGCCGGTGCATCTCGCGCAACTGTTGTTCATCAAGGGGCAGGCCGACGCTTGCCAGGTCAATCGCCTGGCCCCCGGCCATGCCGGCGCAGCCTGCGGCCCGGGCCAGCAGCCCGCAAAGTTGCGCCTGCCGATGGGGCGCAACGCAGTCAAACCCAGGGGTGAGCAATTCAAAGGCCAGCGCCTGCAAGGCGTCGCCGGCCAGCAGGGCGCTGGCCTGGCCGAACTGCACATGCACCGTGGGTTTGCCGCGGCGCAGCACATCGTTGTCCATGCAGGGCATGTCGTCATGCACCAGCGAATAGGCGTGGATGAGTTCTACTGCGCAGGCCGCCCGCAGGGCAGCCTCACCGACGCCGCCCGGGCCTGGCCCAAGCGGCGCGCTGGCAACTGCCTCGGCGGCGGCCAGTACCAGCAGCGGGCGCAGGCGCTTGCCGCCGTCAAGCACCGCATAGCGCATGCTTTCAATCAGTGCGACCGGCGGCTTGGCCTCAGCCCGGGTGAGCGCCGGCACAGTCAGCCATTGCGCCAGCGCCTGCTCGACCTGGCTCTGCTTTGCCCGGCTCCAGGCCGACAGGTCGAAGCCAGCTGGCAGGCTCACTCTGGGGCCCAGGTCTTGAGGGCGCCCTGGTCGAGCACCTTGATCTGGCCTTCCACCGCCTCCAGGCGCTCACGGCAATATTTAAGTAATTCGGCACCGCGCTGGTAGGCGCTGAGCAACTGCGCCAGAGGCAGATCGCCCGATTCAAGACGCACCAGCAAAAGCTCAAGCTCGGCCAGCGCTGCCTCGTAGTTCGCCGGAGCCGGTGTCAGATCAGGGGGGGCAGCAGACATGGGGCAGGTTCGGGTAAGGACGAGGCGCAGATTCTAAGGCTGAGGCCCTCTGCTGTTGCGCAGCCCACGGGTACAATTCCTGTCCGCACTTCGGCAACGGCCGAGGTTCTTCACACCGCGCTCTTGGGCGCCTCTCCCTTTGGGGGTCTTTAGGTCAGGTCAACCATGTCTGATTTAAGTCTTCAGTTGCAGCAGGCCACCGGCCAACTACCTGTTTCAAGTTATTGTGATGAGGCGCTGTTTCAGCGCGAACAGGCGCGCCTGTTCAGCGCCGGTCCGCGCTACCTGGGCCATGCCCTGAGTGTGCCCAAGCTGGGCGACTATGCCACTTTGGCCCATGAAAACCAGGGCCGCGCCCTGATTCGAACGCCGGCCGGCATTGAGTTGATCTCCAATGTTTGCCGGCACCGGCAAGCCTTGATGCTGCAGGGCCGTGGCTCCTTGCAGCAAACCGGGCCGGGCCGCGCCGCGGGCAATGTGGTGTGCCCGCTGCACCGCTGGACCTACAGCGGCACCACCGCAGAGCGGGCCGGGTTGCTGCTCGGTGCGCCCCATTTCCCGCAGGATCCCTGCCTGAACCTCAACAACTACCCGCTGCGGGAATGGAATGGCCTGCTGTTTGAGGACAACGGTCGCGACATCGAGGCCGATTTGGCCGGCATGGGGCCGCGCGCCGAATTCGACTTCACCGGCTTTGTGCTCGATCGGGTCGAACTGCACCAATGCAACTACAACTGGAAAACCTTCATCGAGGTCTACCTAGAGGACTACCACGTGGGGCCGTTTCACCCCGGCTTGGGTGGCTTTGTCAGCTGCGAAGACCTGCAATGGCAGTTCAAAAAGCACTACTCGGTGCAGACCGTTGGTCTGGCTCATGCCAGGGGCCGTGCCGGCAGCCCGGTCTACCAGCGCTGGCAAGACGCGCTGCAGGCCTACAGCGGCCAGCAGCAACCCCGCCAGGGCGCCATCTGGCTCACCTACTACCCCCACATCATGCTCGAGTGGTACCCCCATGTGCTGACGGTCTCTACGCTGCACCCCGTGAGCGTTGACAAAACACTCAATATGGTGGAGTTTTATTACCCGGAAGAAATTGCCGCTTTCGAGCGCGAGTTTGTTCAGGCCCAGCAGGCCGCTTACATGGAAACCTGTCTGGAAGACGACGAGATTGCCGAGCGCATGGATGCCGGGCGCCGGGCCCTGCTGCAGCGCGGCGACAACGAAGTGGGCCCCTACCAAAGCCCGATGGAAGACGGCATGCAACATTTCCACGACTGGTACCGCCGCGAGATGCGCGGGCCGCTCTGACCCCCTCATCGCCCCCTGAACGCCCCACTGACCAACCAAGCCGCCGATGTACACGCCCCTGATTTCTGCCTCTGAGCTGCAAGCCCTACTGGCCTGCGGCCAGCCCTGCCTGATCTTTGACTGCAGCTTTGAGCTGATGAAGGCCGGTGCTGGCGAGCAGCAATACCGCGAATCTCACATTACCGGGGCAGTGCGCGCCGACCTCGACCGCCACCTGAGCGCCGCCAAGGGCGCCACAGATGCCGCTTCTGGCGGGCGCCACCCCCTCCCAGCCCGCGAAACCTTTGCCCACTGGCTTGGCAGTGTGGGCCTGCGCCCGGGCATGCAGGCAGTGGTCTATGACCGCCAGGGCGCAAATTACTGCGGCCGCCTCTGGTGGATGCTGAAGTGGCTGGGGCACATGCCGGTTGCGGTGCTTGACGGTGGTTTGCAGGCCTGGCAGGCCGCGGGAGGCTCCGTGGCGAGCCTGCCAAATGCCAGCGAGGGGCCAAACCAAACCAAGGCCGCGCCGCCGCAGGCCTACCCTTTGGGCCCAGCGGGCGCTGACCTGATCACCACCGAGCAGGTGGCAAGCCAGCTTGGCAGGCCAGCGATGAGCCTGATTGACGCGCGGGCGCGGCCCAGGTTTCTCGGCCAAGTTGAGCCGCTAGATCCGGTGGCCGGCCATATCCCCGGGGCACTGAGTCGGCCGTTTAGCCAGAACTTTGGCACCGACGGCAAGTTCAAACCTGCCGAGTTACTGCGCCAGGAATTTGAAGAACTGCTGGCTGGCCGCGATCCAGCCACCGTGGTGCACCAGTGTGGCAGTGGGGTCAGCGCTCTACCCAACATGATCGCCATGGAGATTGCCGGACTGGGCCGCACCGGCCTCTATGCCGGCAGCTGGAGCGACTGGTGCAGCGACCCGAACCGCCCAGTCGCCCAGGGCTGAAGATACCGAGGCTCAGTGCGAATGCGCCATGCCGCTGACCAGCGTCACCATGGCAATGCCGGCAAATAGCCAAGCAATCTGGCCCACGGTCTGGCGCGCGCTCAGGCGCTTTTGTAATTGCGGTATCAGGTCTGCCAGGGCCACGTAGGCAAAACTGCTGCTCGCCAGCACCAGAAAGAATGGCAGGTAGTCTTGCATCTGCTCAACCAGCCAGTAACCCAGCACACCACCCAGTGCGGTGACCGAGCCTGCCAGTGACACCTTGAGCAGAGCGGCGCGGCGGTTGCTGCTGCTTTGGCTCAAGACCATCAGGTCGCCCATGTGGTGGGGCACCTCGTGCACCAGAACCGCCAGCGCAGCAATCGCACCCAGGCGCAAATCAGCCACAAAGGCCGCGGCAATCAGCACGCCGTCGCCAAAGCAGTGCACGCTGTCGCCGGTCAGCACGGCCCAACTGCCGCTGACCGGGGCCTGCTGCTGGGTGCTGTCCTGATGGCTGTGCTGGTGCGCGCCGTGCTGGTGACCTTGATGACCGTGGTGGTGTTCATGGCCGTGGTGCCACAGCTCGGCCTTGTCCATCAGGAAAAAAAACACCAGGCCACCCAGCAGGGTCATGAACAGATCGGCCGCCCCAACCTGGCTCTCAAAGGCCTCAGGCAACAGGTGCATGAAGGCGGTGGCCAACAGGGCGCCGGCGGCCAGGCTCAGCATGTGCTGGGTGTAGCGGGCCAAGGCGCCAAAAATCAGCAGAGCCGCCAGCCACACGCTGCCAATGCCGGCAATCAAGGTACCGGTGAGGATGGCGACGAGCAGCACCTCAGGCCACCCCGTGGTTTTTGAACCAGGCCAGGCAACGCTGCCAGCCGTCCTCGGCCGGTCCCTGGCTGTAAGTGGCCCGGTAGTCGGCATGAAAAGCGTGGCCGGTTGCGGGGTAGACCACCAACTCGGCTGCTTTGGATAGGGGGCTTCCAGCCAGCAAGGCGGCTTTCATTGCGGCCACGGATTCCAGGGGTATACCACTGTCTTTTTCGCCGTAAAGGCCGAGCACGGGCCCCCGCATCCTGGCTGCCAGGTCGAGCGGATGCAGGGGTTGCATGGCGTTTTTTTCGCCAACCAGTCGGCCATACCAGGCCACTGCGGCACGCACCGGCGCATGGGCCGCATACAGCCAGGTCCAGCGCCCACCCATGCAAAAGCCGGTCACGCCCAGCCG
>CAMATS010000117.1 GCA_945861195.1 Rhodoferax sp. OV413 | reverse complement strand
ACCGCCCCCATCTGCAGCACCGCCATATAGGCCACTGCCGTCTCGAAACGCTGCGGCATCACGATCGCCACCCGGTCGCCCCGCGCCACGCCCAGCGCAACCAGCACCTGCGACAGCCGGTTGGCCTGTGCCTGCAGCTCGGCATAGGTATAAAAAGTGGCCGAACCCCCCGTATCCAGGGCCTGTATAGCTATTCTTTTGGTAGCATCTAGCGCGGCAGCCCAGCGCGCGCTGCAAACCTGCGCCATGTTGAAGTGCTCGGGCACCTGCCAGCCAAAGCGGCTGTGCAGCACAGAATAGGCATTGGGGCTCTTGGCGGTCGGGGGCCGGCGCACCGGCCTGTCCCTGTTTTGACTGACGCTCACGATCACTCTCCGTATGATGTGCCAAATGTACCAAGCCAAACGCCAATCCCGCAGTGAATTCGTCCCGATCCGCCAGTTGCAGTACCACGTGCGCATTTGGGGTGAGCCTGCGGCCGACAAAATACCGCTGGTGATGGTGCATGGCTGGATGGACGTCGCGGCGAGCTACCAGTTCATGGTGGACGCCTTCAGCCAAGACCATCATGTGATTGCACCCGACTGGCGCGGCTATGGCCTGACCGACAGTGGCGGGGCCGACAACTTTTGGCAGGCCGACTACTTGGCCGACCTTGATTTTTTGCTCGACCACTATGCCCCAGGCCGCGCTGTCAATCTGGTGGGCCACAGCATGGGGGGCGGTGTGGTGATGCTGTACGCTGGCATCCGTCCCGAGCGGGTGCGCCGGTTGGTCAACTTGGAGGGCTTTGGCATGCCGGCCACCACCCCCGACCAGGCCGCTGGCCGCTACGCACGCTGGATGGACGAGCTCAAGCAACTCCACCGTGGCGAAAAAGCCCTCAGGCCCTACCCTGACAGCGCCGGCGTGGCACGCCGCCTTACCAAGACCAACCCGCGCCTCTCACCCGACAAGGCCGCCTGGCTGGCACAGCACTGGGCACGACAAAACAGCCACGGAGAGTGGCAGATTTTGGGCGAAGCTGCCCACAAACTCGCCAACGCCAACCTGTATCGGCTTGACGAAGTGATGGCTATTTACGCCCTCATCAGCATGCCCACGCTGGCAGTTGAGGCTGACCACAACCAGCTTAACGAGTGGTGGAAAGGCCGCCTCACCCTGGCGGAGCACCATCGGCGTCTGTCCGTGCTGCCGCAGGTCAAGATTGCTCGCATCCAGAACGCCGGCCACATGATGCACCACGACCAACCTGAGCAACTCGCCGCGCTGATCGAGGGCTTTATCGCCTAAGCCCAGACCGCAGCGGATCGGCGTCCGGCGCGGCATGAGAAAATGCGTCGCAACAACCACCCGTAACGATCAGGATCCCCATCATGGAAGCAGAACACATCAACCTCATTGGCACCCAATTGGCAGATCTGAGCGCACGCACTGCCGCGCTCAGGGGGTACCTTTGACTACGATGCTAAAGCCGAACGTCTGAGGACCGTCAACGCCTCGCTGGAAGACCCGAGCGTCTGGAACGACCCCAAGCGAGCCCAAGAGCTCGGCCGCGAGAAAAAATCGCTCGACGGCATTGTGCTCACCCTCAATGACCTGACCCGCGAGCTGGCCGACAACAGCGAGCTCTACGACATGTCCAAGGAGGACGGCGACGAGGCCGGCCTGCTCACCATCGAAGAAGAAACCGCCAAGCTGGCCCTGACCATCGAGGGGCTGGAGTTCCGCCGCATGTTCAACAACCCGGCCGACCCAATGAACGCCTTTCTTGACATTCAGGCTGGCGCTGGCGGCACCGAAGCCTGCGACTGGGCCAGCATGCTGCTGCGCCAGTACCTGCGCTATGCTGAGCGCAAGGGCTTCAAGGCCACCATTGAAGACGAATCCGCCGGTGACACCGCTGGAATCAAAGGTGCCACCATCAAGGTCGAGGGCGAATACGCTTTTGGCCTGCTGCGGACTGAGACCGGCGTGCACCGGTTGGTGCGCAAGTCGCCGTTTGACTCCTCAGGCGGGCGTCATACCTCGTTTGCCTCGGTGTTTGTCTACCCCGAGGTGGATGACTCGATCGAGATCGACATCAACCCGGCCGATGTACGCACCGACACCTTCCGTGCCAGCGGCGCGGGCGGCCAGCACATCAACAAGACCGACTCGGCGGTGCGCCTCACGCACATCCCCACCGGCATCGTGGTGCAGTGCCAGGACGGCCGGAGCCAGCACGGAAACCGCGACGTGGCCTGGAAGCGCCTGCGCAGCCGCCTCTATGACTTTGAAATGCGCAAACGAATGGAAGAGCAGCAAAAGCTCGAAGACACCAAGACCGATGTCGGCTGGGGCCACCAGATCCGCTCTTATGTACTGGACCAAAGCCGCATCAAGGACCTGCGCACCAACTACGAAACCTCGGCCACGCAAAAAGTGCTGGATGGCGACCTCGACCCCTTCATTCAGGCCTCTCTCAAGCAGGGCGTCTGATGAGCAGCTGGCAACACCCCAAAGCCCCAGTCCAGGCGCTGATTTTCGACATGGACGGCACCATGATCGACTCGATGGGCCATCACAAGCAAAGCTGGGTGGCCTTTGCGGCCCACCATGGGCTGGACATCGAGGTGGGTGAGCTGATGCGCCGTACCACCGGGCGCACTGTGGTGGAATGCATGAATGAGCTGTTCCAGACCGAGCTTTCGCCAGAGCGCAACCGCGAACTCGCCGAACAAAAAGAGGCGCTGTACCGAGAGGCTTTCGGCCCCGTGTTTCGCGAGGTGGCAGGCTTCACCGAATTTGCTGGCCGTGCCCGGGCGCTTGGCCTAAAAGTGGGCGTGGGCACTGCCGGAGACCGCCACAACATTGCCTTTGCCTTTGGCCACCTGCAGCTGCCGCAGGCACCGCACGCGGTGGTGGGCGGCGACGAAGGCTTGCCCGGCAAACCCGAGCCCGCTATATTTTTGGAAGCAGCCAAGCGAATGGGCATCAGCCCAGAAGCCTGTATCGTGTTTGAAGACGCGCCCTTTGGCATCGAGGCCGCACGCCGCGCCGGCATGCGCGCCGTGGCCATGTGCACCTCGCACCGGGCTGAAGAACTGGCTGGCCCGCAGGTGATCGCCAGCGCGAACCATTACCTTGACCTGATGAATTCAGGCTTTTTGGAGACCTTGTATGTTGCAACTTCGTGATGGCGCCAGCCCGGCCACAGTGATCCGCCGCACCGATTACACCGCCCCGCCCTACTGGGTGGACACGGTCGACCTGAGTTTTGACCTGGACCCCGCCAAAACCCGGGTGCTCAACAAAATGGTGTTGCGCCGCAACCCCGATGTGCCGGCCCAGCCGCTCAAACTCGACGGCGAAGACCTCAACCTGGCCCGCGTGCTGGTCAACGGCCAGGGAACCGCCTTCAAGATCGAGAACCAGCAACTGGTGCTGGACGGCCTGCCCGCCGAGGGCAGCTTTGAGCTGGAGATATTTACCACCTGCGCACCCACCAAAAACACTGGCCTGACCGGTCTGTATTTGAGCCAAGGTTCGTTTTTTACCCAGTGTGAGGCCGAGGGTTTTCGGCGCATTACCTATTTTCTGGACCGCCCGGACGTGATGGCCAGCTACACCGTTACCCTGCGGGCTGACCGGCAAAAGTACCCCGTGCTTCTGTCCAACGGCAACCTGGTGGCGCAGGGCCCGCTGGAGGGGCCTGGCAACGAGGGCCGCCACTTTGCCACCTGGGTCGACCCGCACAAAAAACCCTGCTACCTGTTTGCGCTGGTGGCGGGCCAGTTGGTGTGCCGCGAGCAACGCATCTTGTCGCGCGCCGGCAAAGAACATGTGCTGCAGGTCTATGTCAGGCCTGGCGATATGGACAAAACCGAGCATGCCATGCACTCGCTCATGGCCTCGGTGGCCTGGGACGAGGCCCGCTTCGGCCTGCCGCTGGACCTGGAACGCTTCATGATCGTGGCCACCAGCGACTTCAACATGGGCGCCATGGAGAACAAGGGCCTGAACATTTTCAACACCAAATATGTGCTGGCCAACCCTGCCACCGCCACAGACGCCGACTACGCCAACATCGAAAGCGTGGTCGGGCACGAGTATTTCCACAACTGGACAGGCAACCGAGTCACCTGCCAAGACTGGTTTCAACTCAGCCTCAAGGAGGGCCTGACGGTGTTCCGGGATCAGGAGTTTTCCCAAGATTTGTGCACCACCGCCTCGGCCCGGGCGGTCAAACGCATTGAAGACGTTCGGGTGCTGCGCACCGCCCAGTTCCCCGAAGACGCCGGTCCCATGGCGCACCCCGTGCGCCCTGACAGCTACATCGAGATCAACAACTTCTACACCGTCACCATTTACGAAAAAGGTGCCGAAGTGGTGCGCATGATGCAAACCCTGGTTGGACGCGTCGGTTTTGCCCAGGGCCTGAGCCTGTACTTCGCGCGCCACGATGGCCAGGCAGTAACCTGCGATGACTTTGCCCAGGCCATCGCCGATGCCAACCCAGAGTCTGACCTGGCACGGCTGCTGCCTCAGTTCAAACGCTGGTACAGCCAAGCCGGCACACCACGCCTACAGGCCGTTGGGCATTACGATGCCCAGGCCCAGACCTACACCCTGAGCTTTAAGCAAAGCTGCCCGGCCACCCCGGGGCAATCTGACAAAGCACCCTTCGTCATCCCGGTCAGCCTGGGGCTGGTTGGCATCAGCGGTGCCGAGCTGCCGCTGCACCTGCCAGGTGCAGAAACCGTTACCGACAAGCATCTGCTGGTGCTGACCGAAGCGGCGCAGTCCATCACCTTCTTGCAGGTAACCGAGGAGCCTGTGCCGTCCATCCTGCGCGGCTTTAGCGCCCCGGTGCTGCTGCAATTCGACTACTCCGATGAGCAGTTGCTCATACTGCTTGCCTCAGACCCTGACCCCTTCAACCGCTGGGAGGCAGGCCAGCGTTTGGCGCTGAGAATCGCCATCGAATCCATCACACAAAAGCCTGCGGGCAGCGCACCCAGCCCATTGCCCCAGGCCTATTTGGCCGCCCTGCGCGCGCTGCTGCGCACTGAGCACCTAGACGCCGCCTTCAAAGAACTCGCGCTGACCCTGCCATCTGAAACCTATATCGCCGAGCAGCTCGACAGCGTAGACCCGCAACGCATCCATGCTGTGCGCGAGGCGATGCGCCTGCAACTCGCCATCGGCTTGCAAACAGATTGGCACTGGGCCTTTGAGGCCCACCAAAACAACGGCGGCTACAGCCCAGACTCAGCCTCCGCCGGCCGCCGTGCCCTGGCCGGCCTGGCGCTTAGCCAGCTTTGCCTGGCCGCGCGTGAAACTGGCGACAGCCTGTGGCCAGGAAAAGCCTACCAGCGCTTCAAAGATGCCGACAACATGACCGACCGCCTTGGCGCACTGGCTGCGCTGGTCAACAGCGGCCATGAACTCGCCGCCCCGGCACTGGCGCGTTTTCATGCACTCTTTCAGCGAGAGGAACTGGTGCTTGACAAATGGTTTGCAATACAGGGCAGCACCTGCGACCGCGGCGGCCAGGTGCTGCCCGCGGTACGCCAACTGCTCAGCCACCCAGACTTCAACCTGCACAACCCCAACCGGGCGCGCAGCCTGATCTTCAGCTACTGCAGCGCCAACCCTGGCGCTTTTCACCGCAGCGACGCCGCGGGCTATGTGTTTTGGAGCGAACGCGTGCTCGAACTCGACAGCTTCAACCCCCAGGTGGCCGCGCGGCTCGCGCGTGGCCTGGACCGCTGGAGAAAGCTCGCCGAGCCCTACCGCAGTGCGGCGCGCGAGGCCATCGCCCGAGTGGCCAGCAAGACCGACCTCAGCAACGACGTGCGTGAGGTAGTCAGCCGGGCCCTGGAAGACTGAGCCATGACAAGCAAAGTCTCCCTCACCCGCTACCTGGTCGAGCAGCAACGTGTGGGCGGGCTGATCCCGTCCCAGCTGCGTTTGCTGCTCGAGGTGGTCGCGCGGGCCTGCAAAGGCATCAGCCAAGCCGTCAACAAGGGGGCCTTGGGTGGCGTGCTGGGCAGCGCCAACCTCGAAAACGTGCAAGGCGAGATACAAAAAAAACTCGACATCATTGCCAATGATGTGCTGATTGAGGCCAATGAATGGGGCGGCCATTTGGCGGCTATGGCCAGCGAAGAGATGGACAGCATCTATGTCGTGCCCAACCGCTATCCCCAGGGCGAATACCTGCTGCTGTTCGACCCGCTGGACGGCTCCAGCAACATTGATGTCAATGTCAGCATAGGCACCATCTTTAGTGTGCTGGTCAAGCCCGAAGGACACGCGGTTACCCAACAAGATTTTCTTCAGGCTGGCTCGCGCCAAGTGGCCGCCGGCTACTGCGTCTACGGCCCGCAAACCACCCTGGTGCTGACCGTCGGCGCCGGCGTGGCCATGTTCACGCTGGACCGCGAGCAGGGCTCGTTCATGCTCACGCAAGAGCAGGTGCGCATTCCCGAAGAGACCCAAGAATTCGCCATCAACATGAGCAATATGCGCCACTGGGCGCCACCGGTGCGCCGCTACATCGACGAATGCCTGGCGGGCACCGAGGGCCCGCGCGGCAAAGACTTCAACATGCGCTGGATTGCCAGCATGGTGGCCGATGTGCACCGCATCCTCACCCGAGGTGGCGTTTTTCTATACCCCTGGGACCAACGCGAGCCCAACAAGCCCGGTAAGCTGCGCCTCATGTACGAAGCCAACCCCATGAGCTGGCTGATCGAACAGGCCGGCGGGGCCGCCACCAACGGCCAGCAACGCATCATGGACATCAAGCCGGACAAGCTGCACGAACGCGTCAGCGTCATCCTGGGCTCCAAAAACGAGGTGGAGCGCGTCACCCGCTACCACGCCGAGGCAGCAGGCCAACCCTGACCCGGCGGCTATAATTTTTGGCAGTTGCCGGTGTAGCTCAGTCGGTAGAGCAGCTCATTCGTAAT
>CAMATS010000116.1 GCA_945861195.1 Rhodoferax sp. OV413 | reverse complement strand
CTGCCGATGTATGGCTACAAAGTCAAGCTACTCGACGACCAGACCGGCGAGGAGTTGACCAAGCCTCACCAGAAAGGCGTGGTTGCCATTGAAGGCCCGCTGCCGCCGGGTTGCATGCAGACGATTTGGGGCGATGACGAGCGGTTTGTTAAAACCTACTGGAGTAGCGTGCCAGGCAAGCTGGTCTACAGCACCTTTGACTGGGGTATACGAGACGAGGACGGCTACTACTTCATCCTCGGACGCACCGACGATGTGATCAATGTGGCGGGGCACCGTCTGGGCACTCGGGAAATCGAGGAAAGCATTTCGGCCCATCCGAATGTGTCGGAGGTGGCGGTTGTCGGGGTGGCCGACAGCCTCAAGGGCCAGGTGGCGCTGGCCTTTGCCGTGGTCAGAGACCCGCAAGGGATGAGCGAGGCCGCGGACAGGCTCAAACTTGAAGGCGAGATCATGCGCCTGGTCGACCAGGACCTAGGCGCCTTGGCGCGACCGGCACGGGTCTTTTTTGTTAACGCACTGCCCAAAACCCGCAGTGGCAAATTGCTGCGTCGGGCGGTTCAGGCGGTGTGGGAGGGACGCGACCCCGGCGACCTCACCACCATGGAAGACCCGGCTGCCTTGCAGCAGGTGCGCGACCTGGTAGGGCACTAGTTTCTGGTGAGCTTGGTGCCAGGTTTTGGTGGCACAATGAAGCGCTAACTCACCCCCTGAGGGCTGGGTCGCATCCCGCAAGCGGTTCAGCCGCGACCCGGGCGGTTAATCAACAAGCTTTAACCAGCTAATGTCTTCTCCAGGAAGACCGAGGTCCGCGAACTATGAACGATTCAAACCGGCCAGCGGCTACTAAAGCCTCGCCCACTTACCAAACCTACCAAGCCAGCACCTATCTTTTTGGCGGTAATGCGCCCTACGTGGAAGAGATGTACGAGAACTACCTTGCCAACCCTGGCAGTGTTCCCGAGACTTGGCGTGATTACTTTGATGCGCTTCAGCATGTTCCCGCTGGCGACGGCTCCAGCGCCAAAGACGTGCCCCACCTGCCAGTGATCAATGCGTTCGCCCAGCGTGCCAAACAGGGCGGGACGCAGGTGGTGGGGGCGAGCGCAGATGCCGAAATGGGCCGTAAGCGCACATCGGTGCAGCAACTTATCGCCGCCTACCGCAATGTCGGTGCCCGCTGGGCTGATCTTGATCCTCTCAAGCGTGCCGAGCGGGACCAAATTCCTGAGCTGGAGCCTGCTTTTTACGGTTTCAGTGACGCCGATCAAGAGGCAGTGTTCAACACCAGCAACACCTTTTTTGGCAAAGACACCATGAGTCTGCGAGAGCTCATGAACGCGCTGCGCCAGACTTACTGCGGCACCATTGGCGCCGAGTACATGTATGCCACTGATCAGAACCAAAAACGCTGGTGGCAGCAAAAACTAGAGCTCATCCGCAGCAAACCGAATTTCGATGCTGACAAGAAAAAACACATTTTGGAGAGACTCACAGCCTCCGAGGGTCTCGAGCGGTTTTTGCACACCAAGTTTGTTGGCCAAAAACGCTTCTCTCTTGAGGGCGGGGAAAGCTTTATCGCCTGCATGGATGAGCTCATCCAAATGGCTGGTGCCAAAGGCGTGCAGGAAATCGTGATCGGCATGGCCCACCGCGGCCGCTTGAATGTGCTGGTCAACACCCTGGGCAAGCTGCCTGCTGATTTGTTTGCCGAGTTCGATCATTCTGCGCCCGAGGAGTTGACCAGCGGAGATGTCAAGTACCACCAGGGCTTTAGCTCAGACGTTGCCACGCCGGGTGGCCCGGTGCACCTGACCTTGGCTTTCAATCCTTCGCATCTTGAAATCGTCAACCCGGTGGTTGAGGGTTCGGTACGAGCCCGCATGGACCGCCGCGGCGACCCGCATGGCAAGCAGGTGCTGCCGGTGCTGGTTCACGGCGACGCGGCTTTCGCCGGCCAGGGGGTGGTGATGGAGACGCTCGCGCTGGCCGAGACCCGTGGCTACTCCACCGGCGGCACTGTGCATATCGTGATCAACAACCAGATCGGCTTTACCACCAGCGACCCGCGCGACAGCCGCTCCACCCTGTACTGCTCGGACATTGTCAAGATGATCGAATCGCCAGTGCTGCATGTCAATGGCGACGATCCCGAGGCCGTGGTCCTGGCCACTCAGCTGGCACTGGAGTTCCGCTTGGAATTTTGTAAAGACGTGGTGGTGGACATCATTTGTTTTCGCAAACTGGGTCACAACGAGCAGGACACCCCGGCCCTGACGCAGCCGCTGATGTATAAAAAAATAGCGCAGCATCCCGGCACCCGGCGCCTGTATGCCGACCGGCTTGCCGCGCAGGGGCTTGGTGCCGAACTTGGTGATGACATGGTCAGAGCCTACCGTGCGGCCATGGATGCCGGCAAACTCACGGTAGACCCCGTACTGACCAACTTCAAAAGCAAGTACGCAGTGGACTGGTCGCCTTTCGTTGGTAAAAAATGGACCGATGCTGGCGAGACTGGCATTCCCATGGCCGAGTGGCGCCGGCTGTCGCAGCGGCTCACCACCCTGCCGACCAGCATCACCCCGCACCAGCTGGTCCGCAAAGTTTATGACGACCGGGCCGCGATGGGTCGGGGTGACCTGCCGGTAGATTGGGGCATGGGCGAGCACATGGCTTTTGCGTCATTGGTAGCGAGCGGCTACCCGGTGCGCCTGAGCGGCGAAGACTCTGGCCGAGGCACCTTCACCCACAGACACGCGGTCATCCATGACCAGAATCGTGAAAAATTTGACGAAGGCACTTACACCCCCTTGCAAAACGTGGCCGATGGGCAATCCCCTTTTGTGGTGATCGACTCGATTTTGTCGGAAGAAGCGGTGCTGGCTTTTGAATACGGCTACGCGTCCAACGACCCCAACACACTGGTCATCTGGGAGGCTCAATTCGGGGATTTTGTCAATGGCGCACAGGTGGTGATTGACCAGTTCATTGCCTCGGGTGAGGTCAAGTGGGGCCGTGTCAACGGCATCACCCTGATGTTGCCGCACGGCTACGAGGGCCAGGGGCCAGAACATAGCTCGGCGCGGCTAGAGCGTTTCATGCAGCTCAGCGCAGACACCAATATGCAGGTGGTTCAGCCCACCACAGCCAGCCAGATCTTTCACGTGTTGCGGCGCCAGATGGTGCGCAACATTCGCAAGCCGCTGATCATCATGACACCCAAATCCCTGCTGCGCCACAAGGACGCCAGCTCGCCGCTCTCAGAGTTCACCAAGGGAAGCTTTCAAACCATCATTCCCGAGGCCAAAGAAGAGATTGTCAAAAAATCAGACAAAGTCAAGCGGGTGGTGGCCTGCTCGGGCAAGGTGTATTACGACTTGGCCAAGAGGCGGGAAGAAAAAGGACTCGACGATGTTGCCCTTGTGCGGGTGGAGCAGCTCTATCCCTTCCCGCACAAAGCTTTTTCCCAGGAGCTCAAAAAATACAGCAACGCCAGCGAGGTGGTCTGGTGCCAGGACGAGCCGCAGAACCAGGGCGCCTGGTTTTTTGTGCAGCATTACATCCACGAGAACATGCTCGATGGTCAGCGCTTGGGCTATTCCGGGCGTGGCGCGTCGGCCTCGCCGGCGGTTGGTTATTCCCACCTGCACCAGGAGCAGCAGAAGGCCTTGGTAGAAGGTGCCTTTGGCAAGCTCAAGGGCTTCATTTTGAGCAAATAAGCCCCGGGCACCAGCCCTTTTTTTTCTAATAAAAACAGAAAGCATTTCCATGGCGATCGTAGAAGTCAAAGTCCCGCAGCTTTCAGAGTCGGTCGCTGAGGCCACCCTGTTGCAGTGGAAGAAGAAAGTCGGTGAGTCGGTGGTGGTAGATGAAATCTTGACCGAGATCGAGACCGACAAGGTGGTTTTGGAGGTGCCAGCCCCCAGCGCTGGGGTGTTGCGCGAGTTATTGGTGGTCGACGGTGCGACGGTTATGGCTGAGCAATTGATCGCCCGTATTGACACGCAGGGCCATGCTGTAGGCGCCGCCGCTGCTGGGGCGACTGCGGCCCTCAAGACCGCGCCGCCCGCTGCGCCAATGGCGGGTGTGGCCATGCCGGCGGCCGCCAACTTGATGGCCGACAACCCGCTCGCGGCCGGCTCTGTGGCGGGCACTGGGCGCGATGGACGCATCACCAAGGGCGATGTGCTTAGCGCAGCGGCGGCCGTGCAGTCCGCACCGCCTGAGCTGCCCGCCGCAGTGCCAGCCCTGCCGGATGCGAGTTTTGGGGTGGCCCTGTTGCCCGAGGTGGCCATGCCGCCAGTGGCCCTGGCCGAGCGCCCCGAACAACGTGTGCCCATGAGCCGCTTGCGGGCCCGCGTGGCGCAGCGTCTTCTCTTGTCGCAAACCAGCAACGCCATTTTGACCACCTTCAACGAAGTCAACATGGCGCCCGTGATGGACATGCGCAAGCGTTTTCAGGAGAAATTTGAGAAAGAGCACGGCGTGAAGATTGGCTTCATGAGCTTTTTTGTCAAAGCCGCGGTGCATGCACTCAAAAAATACCCGGTACTCAACGCGTCCGTGGACGGCAATGACATCGTCTACCACGGCTATTTTGATATCGGCATTGCGGTCGGTTCGCCGCGTGGTCTGGTGGTGCCAATTTTGCGCAACGCCGATCAGATGAGCTTTGCCGACATCGAGAAAAAGATTGCCGATTACAGCGCCAAAGCGCGTGATGGCAAGCTCAGTATTGAGGAGATGACTGGCGGCACTTTTTCAATCTCCAATGGTGGCGTGTTCGGCTCTATGCTCTCCACCCCCATCATCAACCCGCCGCAATCTGCTATTTTGGGCGTGCATGCAACCAAGGATAGAGCAGTGGTTGAAAACGGGCAGGTGGTGGTTCGACCCATCAACTACTTCGCCATGAGCTATGACCACCGCATCATCGACGGCCGCGAAGCTGTGCTCGGCCTGGTGGCGATGAAGGAGGCGCTGGAAGACCCGGCCCGCCTCTTGTTTGATATCTGAAAGCAGTCGCTCCATGAGCCAATCTTTTGACCTGATCGTGATCGGGGCTGGGCCCGGTGGCTATATTGCCGCTATACGGGCGGCCCAACTTGGCTTTAGCGTGGCCTGTGTCGACGCCTGGTGCAACCCCAAAGGCGGGCCCGCGCCGGGTGGCACCTGCACCAACGTGGGTTGCATACCATCCAAGGCACTGCTGCAGTCTTCTGAGCATTTCGAGCAGGCCGGTCAGCATTTCGCAGACCATGGCATTGGTGTGGCCGGTTTAACCCTGGACCTGCCCACCATGATGGGCCGCAAGGACAGCGTGGTCAAGCAGAACAACGAAGGTATTTTGTACTTGTTCAAAAAAAACAAGGTCAGTTTTTTCCATGCCAGGGCATCCTTCGCGAAGGCCCTGGATGGCGCCTACGAGATCGCGCTTGCACCCATGTCAGCCGGCGCGCCAGCCCAGGTGCTGATCGGCAAGCAGGTGATTGTTGCTAGCGGTTCAAGTCCGCGGGCCTTGGCCGGCACGCCGTTTGATGAAGACAAGATACTCTCTAATGAGGGCGCGCTGGCCCTGACTAAGCTGCCCAAGCGCCTCGGTCTGATTGGCTCGGGTGTGATCGGCTTGGAGATGGGTTCGGTCTGGCGCCGTCTGGGTGCCAGTGTCACGGTACTCGAAGGCCTGCCAAGCTTTTTGGGCGGGGTGGACCAGCAGATTGCCAAAGAGGCCAAAAAAGCGTTTGACAAGCAGGGCCTGAAGATCGAGCTCGGGGTTCAGGTAGGCGCCATCAGCGCCGCGGCCAAGGGGGTTGAGGTGGCCTATGTGAACGCCCAGGGCGAGTCGAAAACTCTGGCCGTCGACAAACTGATTGTTTCTATCGGCCGGGTGCCAAACACCCAGGGCTTGAATGCTGCAGCCGTCGGGCTGGCGCTCGATGAGCGGGGCGCCATTGTGGTCGACGCAGATTGCCGAACCAATCTTCCCGGGGTTTGGGCAGTGGGCGATGTCGTGCGCGGCCCGATGCTGGCGCACAAAGCCGAAGAAGAGGGCGTGGCGGTGGCCGAGCGTATGGCCGGCCAGCATGGTCATGTTGATTTCAACACCGTCCCATGGGTGATTTACACCAACCCTGAAATCGCATGGGTCGGACAAACTGAGGAGCAGCTCAAGGCCGCCGGACGCGCTTACAAGGCGGGCACCTTTCCGTTTTTGGCCAACGGTCGGGCCCGTGCCTTGGGCGACACGACCGGCATGGTCAAAATGCTGTCGGACGCTGTGAGCGATGAGATTTTGGGGGTTCATATCGTCGGACCCATGGCCAGCGAGTTGATTGCCGAGTGCGTGGTGGCGATGTCGTTTCGTGCCAGCAGCGAAGATTTGGCCCGCATTTGCCATGCTCACCCCTCGCTGGGTGAGGCGATCAAGGAGGCGGCGCTGGCGGTGGACAAACGCACGCTGAACTTCTAAGACCGGGTGCTGCAGCCCGCGCCGATTGATCGAAACCCGCTGTGGAGCAGGCCCACTCCTTGACGCCGGTGTCCGATGCCTATGAGCGGGAGTTGCGCCAGCGGGGCTACACCAGTGACCCGGCGCAATTGCTGGCAGTAGCTGCCCTTGAGCGCTGTGCTCTGGCGTGGATTGAGTACAAAGAAAAGCGGTCTAACGCCCTGAAAAAACTGCTCAACCGACCGGAAATACCGCGTGGCGTATACCTGTTTGGTGGCGTTGGCCGGGGCAAAAGTTTTTTGATGGATTGTTTTTTTGGCGCCATCCCCGTGCGACGCAAGACGCGGCTGCATTTTCATGAGTTCATGCGTGAGGTCCACCGAGAACTCGCCGCGCTGCAAGGCACGGCCAACCCGCTCGATGCCTTGGGCAAGCGCATCGCTGAACGGCACAGACTGATTTGCTTCGATGAGTTTCACATCGCCGACATCACCGATGCGATGATCCTGCACCGGCTGCTCAAGGCGCTGTTTGATCATGGCGTTGGGTTTGTCACGACCTCCAACTTCATGCCA
>CAMATS010000115.1 GCA_945861195.1 Rhodoferax sp. OV413 | reverse complement strand
AAGCGCGCGCCCAACCATGCAGCCTGGATGCACCCCCCCAGCGCAGCCCTCAGCCAACCGGGCTGAGCGGCAAGTACCTGCAACCCGTGGCCCACCCGGGCGCTAAAAGGGTAAACCCGAACCGATGCGTCCAAAGTTGAGTGCACATTTCTGGTGATATATTGACTCTCATCGTGGAGACCGATTTTTCATCATCATCTTTCTTGGCAGCAGCGCTAGTTTGCAGCCCAGCCTTGTCGAATCTAACGCCTGCGCGAAACCGCCGCGAAAATCTGCAGCCAATTGCCGCAGCTTCTCGGGCTGTTCATCACCAGACCATGGCTTTGCGCTGGCCACAGCGGCTATGCTGCGCTTAGCCAAGCTTTTTGATTTCCCAAGCACCACAGGAGCCTCAATATGACATTCGATCGTCGGACCGCCCTAAGCGGCATTGCTGCCAGCACCGTTGCGCTGGCATTTCCCCTGGCCAGCCGCGCCCAGACGGGCGGGACCCTGGACCAGATCAAGCAGCGCGGAAGCTTGCGCATTGGCGTAACCCAGGCGCCCCCTTGGTTCAGCAAGGATCCCAAGACAGGGGAGTGGTCGGCCGGTTTTGGTATTTCCATGGGCAAAGCCATGGCCTCTGCGCTCAGCGTCAAGCTCGACACCGTAGAGGTCACCTGGGGCACGGCGATCGCTGCCCTGCAGGCCAACAAGATCGACATCATGTACATGCTCGATGCAACACCCGAGCGCGCCCAGGCGGTCGACTTTCCGCAGGCGCCGCTGTTGTATTACTCCCTGGCGGTACTGGCCCGTGATGATCTGCCGGCGGCTCAGTGGAGTGATCTGGACAAATCTGGCGTGCGCATCGCCGTGCCACAGGCTAGCAGCATGGACAAGTTCGTCACCGAGAGTCTGCCCCAGGCAACGATCCAACGTTTTCCTGGCAATGCGGAAGCCATCGCCGCCTTCCAGGCCGGCCGAGCTGACGCGGTGTGCCTGTTTCACCCGCCGCTTCTGGTCGCCCGAAAGGTCTTGGGCACCGGCAAAATCGTGGTGCCAAAGCCGGCCAAGTTTCAGGCCTCCAGCGCCGCGCTGCGCAAGGATGACAAGCCATTTCGTGATTTCGTCGACAACGCCTTTGCCAGCCACTACAAGAACGGTAATACGCAAAAATGGTACGAGGAGTTCTTGGTCGGCTTTGGCCTGGATCCGAAGGCTTCGCCAGCGGTCATGAAGGAAATGCTCTGAGCCGAGGCTAGTACGGCTCGTAACGCATGTACCAGTGGGATTTCACGCCGGTCCTGGTTAACTCGGGCATGCTGGCGGCGGGCCTGGGCAACACGCTAAAGCTGACCGTCACCGCGCTGGCTTTCGGCGTCCCACTTGGCCTGGGCTTGGCGCTGCTCAGGCTATCCCGCTGGCGAATTTTGTCGTTGCCGGCCGGCATCGTCGTCGAGTTTTTTCGAACTACGCCGCCGCTGGTGCAGTTGTTCTGGTTTTTCTTTGCCTTGCCGATCCTGATCCAGGTAGAGATGACGCCCTTCGTGGCGGCGGCGCTCACTTTCTCAATCCAGTCGGCGGCTTTTTTCGCTGAGGTATTCCGCGCCGGCATCGTGTCGATTGACAGCGGCCAGAGCGATGCGGCGCGAGCGCTGGGCATGACTGGCGCCCAATCAATGCGGCGAATAATTCTGCCGCAGGCGGTGAAACGCATGATCCCGGCCTTCATGGAGAGATCGATCGAACTGATGAAAACCACCACGCTGGTGGCCACAGTCGCGTATGCCGACCTGCTGTTCCAAGCCAACGAACTGGCACAGAAGACTTTTCGTCCGCTAGAGGTGTTCACCGTGACGGCCCTGATTTACTTTGTCGTCATTTACTTCGCCAGCTTGGTGGTGCACCGCATTGAGCGGCGCTTGGCGGTGAGTGGCGAAACCACAGTGCATTGAACCCTTGCCGCCTCACACGATGAACCACAAGTGGAACTTTGACGCCGTTTGGGACAACCCGGAGGCCCTTATTGCCGGTGCGGTCGGCACGCTGCGTATTTTCGTCATCTGCTTGGTACTTGGCTTGTCGCTTGGCCTGCTGGTCGGCCTGGGGCGGTATGCCCGGCGTCAATGGATCTACATCCCAGTCAGCATCTTTGTCGAGTTTTTTCGCAACACGCCGGTGCTGGTGCAAATTCTGTGGTTTTATTTCGCCCTTCCGATCCTGATGCCGTTCGAGATTAGCCCCTTGATGGCTGCGGCGCTGGGCATCACACTGAATTCCGCCGCGTTTTCAGGCGAAATATTCCGGGGTGGTATCCAATCGCTGGAAAGTAGCCAGTGGGAAGGCGCACAGGCGCTGGGCATGACCCATGCGCAGGCGCTGCGGCGCATCATCTTGCCGCAGGCCGTCAAGCGCATGTTGCCGGCGCTCACCAACCGCGCGATAGAAATCTTCAAGATGTCGACCTTGGCCTCGGCCGTGGCCTATGTCGAGTTGCTGCAGCAAGGCAAACTCATCGCCTCGATCAATTACAACCCGATCGAGGCCTACACCGTTGTTGCACTGATCTTTTTCGCCTTCCTGTACCCTCTGGTACAGGCAACCTACCTGCTCGAGCGCAAGCTGCGCCAAGGCGACTGATGACTCCACCATGACCAAGCCTGCCCCCCCCGCCCTGCTTAGAGTGACCAAGCTGCACAAGCAGTTCGGTGACAACGCCATCATCAAGGGTATCGATCTGACGGTCGCGCCTGGCGACCGGATCGCCATCCTCGGTGCCTCTGGCTCGGGCAAGAGCACGCTGCTGCGCTGCCTAAATTTCATGGAGAAGCCCACTTCCGGCCGCATCGAAATTGGCGGTGTCCAAATCGGGACCGAAAAGCCACAACGCGATGGCAGTGTCAAGACTGAATATTCTGAACGCGAACTCACTGCGGTGCGCCAGCGCGTGGGTATGGTGTTCCAGCAGTTCAACTTGTTCCCGCACATGAATGCTTTGGGAAACGTCATGGAGGGACTGCGCACCGTGAAGGGCTTGGCATTCGACGAGGCCAACACCAAGGCTCGCCTGCAACTGGCTCGTGTGGGCCTAGCCGATAAGGCGGATGCCTATCCGGCACGTTTGTCGGGTGGCCAAAAGCAGCGCGTCGCGATTGCCCGTGCACTGGCTATGGAACCCGAGCTTCTTCTGTTCGACGAGCCCACGTCGGCGCTTGACCCCGAACTGGTCGGCGAAGTGCTGCGCGTCATTCGAGCGCTGGTAGAAGAAGGGCGGACCATGCTTCTGGTGACCCACGAACTCGGCTTTGCCTACCACTTCGCCAACCGCATTCTGTTCATCGCAGATGGTGTGATCCACGAAGACGGCACGCCCGACGAGGTACTCAAGCACCCGCGCCAGGCACGTACCCAAGCCTTTTTGGCACGGCACAATGAATTTCATTTCTAGGGTTATGCCAAGCCTTGATCAGGCTGCTCTAGATGGGCTTGAAGAACCTTCCCATTCCCCGCAGCGTCCGACCCAATAACGACTAAACAGACCATGACCAATACTTCCTCCGAAAGCGCCCAAGACTACGCCTTGGACGCCCGCAATGAATCGGTTCTGGTCTACGTTAACGGCGAGTTCTTCCCCCGGCGCGAAGCCCGAGTCTCGGTGTTTGACAGCGGCTTTGCACTTGGTGATGGTGTGTGGGAGGGTCTGCGCCTAGTGAAGGGCCGCATCATCAGCTTGCAGGCGCATATGGACAGATTGTTTGAGGGCGCTGCATCGATCGCGCTGGACATCGGCATGGACCGCAAGGCACTTGAGCAAGAGTTGTGGCGTACTTTGGAACACAACGGCATGACTGACGGCGCTCACATTCGCCTCATGGTCACCCGTGGCACCAAGAGAACCCCAAACCAGGACCCGCGTTTCGTGATCGGTGGCGCGACGATCGTCATCGTTGCCGAATACAAAGCCCCTAAACCCGAGGTTCGAGCCAAAGGCCTGTCTTTGATGACCTCGACTTTTCGCACCAGCGGCCCTGACGTGTTCGACCTGCGCCTGAACTCTCACAGCCGGTTGAATCTGATTCAGGCCCTGATTCAGGCGATTAACTTGGGTGCCGACGAGGCTTTGATGCTGGACCCGCGCGGCTTTGTCGCTAGCTGCAACAGCACCAACTTTTTCATTGTGCGTAGCGGTGCTGAGGTCTGGACCTCCACGGGCCACTATAGCTTCCGGGGCATCACCCAAGCTAACGTGATACACGCTTGGCAGGCGGGGGGCGGCGCCGTCAGAGAATGCGACTTTACGCTGGCCCAGGTTTATAGCGCCGATGAAGCCTTCGTTACTGGAACCTTGGGGGGCGTAACGCCAGTCACCAAGATCGACGGGCGCCTGATCGGTAACGGCAAGCCGGGACCAGTGACCGCCAGGGCCGCAGAGTTGTACCAGCAGGCGTGTTTGAGCGGATAGACACCGGCATGATCAAAAAACAGCCAGGCGACGAGGCTGTTGTGCTCAGCCAACCGGCTGTCTAAAGGCTGAAAATCTTGCCCGGGTTCATGATGTTGTGCGGGTCCAGTGCCTGCTTGATGGTGCGCATCATGCCCACCGCGCCGCTGCCGGCCTCGGTCAGCAAAAAATCTATTTTGTGCAGGCCCACGCCGTGCTCACCGCTGCAGGTGCCTTCCAGGCGCAGAGCGCGCGCCACCAGCGCATGGTTGAGCTGCTCGGCAGTGGCCCGTTCGGCCGGGTTGTCGGGGTCAATCAGGTAGCCGAAGTGGAAGTTGCCGTCACCCACATGGCCAACCAAAAAGTAGGGCAGGCCGCTGGCTTCGGCCTCGGCCACTGAATCGAGCAGGCAGTCCGCCAGGCGGCTGATCGGCACGCAGGTGTCAGTGGAAATGGCGCGGCAGCCGGGCCGGGACTGTATGGCGGCAAAGTAGGCGTTGTGTCGTGCGGTCCACAGCCGGGTGCGCTCCTCGGGGGTGGTAGCCCATTCAAAAGCGTTCCCACCGAACTCGGTGGCAATTTCCTGCACCGCCTCGGCCTGCTCCTTGACCGATGCCGGCGAGCCATGAAACTCCATCAGCAGCTGCGGCTCTTCGCGCAGGGTCAGCTTGGAGTGGGCATTGACCATGCGTACCGAGTTGGCGTCGATCAGTTCGACCCGGGCAATCGGGATGCCCATCTGGATGATCTGGATGGTGGTGCGTACCGCCGCTTCGATGCTGGGAAAGGAGCACACCGCCGCCGAGATGGCCTCGGGCAGTGGGTAGAGCTTGACCGTGACTTCGGTGATCACACCCAGCGTGCCTTCGCTGCCAACCATCAGGCGGGTGAGGTCGTAGCCGGCGGACGATTTCTTGGCCCGGGTGCCGGTGCGGATGACCTCGCCGCTGGCGGTGACGACTTCGAGCGCCAGCACGTTCTCGCGCATGGTGCCGTAGCGCACGGCGTTGGTGCCGCTGGCGCGGGTGGCGCTCATGCCACCCAGGGTGGCATCGGCGCCGGGGTCGATCGGAAAGAACAGCCCGGTGCTTTTGACGGCTTGGTTGAGTTGCTTGCGGGTGACGCCCGGCTGCACAGTCACAGTCAGGTCTTCGGCGTTGATGGTCAGCACCTGGTTCATGCGGCTGACATCAATGCTGATGCCGCCCTGCACGGCCAGCAGGTGGCCTTCCAGCGAGGAGCCGATGCCAAAAGGGATCACCGGCACCCGGTACTGGCTGGCCAGTGTCACCACCTCAGACACCTCTTGCGTGCTCAGCACATACACCACGGCGGCCGGCGGCGGCACGGTGGTGAAGGCCGACTCATCGCGGCCGTGCTGCTCGCGCACCACCAGTGCCGTAGAGCAGCGCTCTGCAAAGCGCGCCTTGAGTGCCGTCAGCAGGACGGCTGGCACCTCGCGTTGCAGCACGGCGGGGGCGAGGTGTGAGCTTGGGGTGGCGGCGTTCATGGGCGGAGCTTTCAAAGCGTGAAGCTTCTATTTTGCTGCAACAATCGCGCGAATCAAAGGAAAACCATCATGGGACAAAGATTGACACAAATTGCCACCCGCACTGGCGACGGCGGCACCACCGGCCTGGGTGACAACACCCGGGTCTCGAAAAACAGCCTGCGGGTGCACGCCATGGGCGATGTGGACGAGCTCAACTCCAACCTGGGCGTGCTGCTGTGCGAGGACATACCCAGCAGTGTGCGGATGTTGCTGGTGGAGATCCAGCACCAGCTGTTCAACCTGGGGGGAGAGTTGTCGATCCCTGGTTTTGAGCTGCTCAAACCCGAGGCGGTGCTGGCGTTGGACGAGGCGCTGGCCGAGCACAATGCCACGCTGCCGCCGCTGGCCGAGTTTATTTTGCCCGCCGGTTCGCGGGCGGCTTGCCTGGCCCATGTGTGCCGAACCGTGGCGCGCCGCGCCGAGCGGGCCGTGGTGGCACTGGGCAATGAAGAGGCGCTCAAAGACGCGCCGCGTCAGTACCTCAACCGTCTGTCTGACCTGTTGTTTGTGCTGGCACGGGTGCTCAACCGGCATCGCAGCGATGGCGCGGCGGGTGATGATGTCTACTGGAAAAGCGAGCGCATGGCCCGGGCAGGCGCTTGAGTGCCGGGGCCTGGCCCCCTGCAGCCTGTTAGCGGCTAACCTCGGGCTACAGGCTAAAAGCCAGAGCCATGGCCAAGCCAAACACCAGGTGGTTGGCCAGAGCCAGGCTACAGGCCTTCAGGGGCGCGGCGGTTTTGCTGGCCATGGCCCCCTTGCCCAGGCAGGGCATAAAGTAAAACCAGGGCACCGCCACACTGAGTGCGCCAAAAACCAAGCCACTGACGGCGGTGGCTGTGAAAACTGGCACAGGCACCAAGAAAATCCAAAAAACCAGCGCATAGCCGACGCCCACCAGGTAATGCACCAACCAGCCCACTGGCAGCTCTTTTGGCTCGGGGCTGAAGGTGTCGATCTGCGGCTGGTACATGCTGCGGCTGCGCAGGGTGTGAACAAACCACCGGCCGACAACAGCCCAGTTGGAGGCCGGCAGCCCCCAGACCCGTTGCAAGATTTGTT
>CAMATS010000114.1 GCA_945861195.1 Rhodoferax sp. OV413 | reverse complement strand
AAGGCGACAAAGAAGACGGCCACGGCACCGACGCCACCATGACCCGTGAGCAACTGCTGACCGATCCCGAGCAGGCGGCCGATTTTGTCAAGCGCACCCAGCTTGACGCGCTGGCGATTGCCATTGGCACCAGCCACGGCGCCTACAAGTTCACCCGCAAGCCCACCGGCGACATTCTGGCCATGGATCGCATCAAAGAGATCAACCGGCGCATTCCCAACACCCACCTGGTGATGCACGGCTCAAGCAGCGTGCCGCAAGACCTGCTCGCCACCATCCGCCAGTACGGCGGCGCCATGAAAGAAACCTACGGCGTGCCGGTGGAAGAAATCCAGAAGGCGATCCAGTTCGGCGTGCGCAAGATCAACATCGACACCGACATCCGCCTGGCCATGACCGCCGCAGTGCGCAAGTTTTTGGCTGAAAACCCAGAAAAATTTGACGCCCGCGATTGGCTCAAGCCGGCGCGTGAGGCCGCCAAACAAATTTGCAAACAGCGCTACATTGAGTTTGGTTGCGAGGGTCAGGCCGGCAAGATCAAGGGCCATTCCCTGTCGGTGGTCGCCGCACAGTACAGCCGCGGTGAACTCGCGCAGGTGGTGCACTAAAGCGCCATGAGCGCTGCGCTGCACACCTCGGTGCTGACCTCCCTGGCGCTGCTCGCGCGAGGCAAGGTGCGCGACAACTACGCGGTTGGCGAAGACCGCATCCTGATGGTGGCAAGCGACCGCCTCAGCGCCTTTGATGTCATCATGGGCGAGCCGATCCCGGGCAAGGGCGTGTTGCTGACCCAGATGGCGCTGTTCTGGTTCGACAAGCTTGGCCCCAAGGGGCTCAATATTTGTCCGATCCACCTGACTGGCGAGGCGCCAGAGCGCGTGGTCAGCCCCAGCGAGGTGGCGCAGGTGGCGGGGCGCTCGATGCTGGTCAAGCGGCTCAAGCCCTTGCCGGTGGAGGCGGTGGTGCGCGGCTACCTGGCCGGTAGCGGCTGGCAAGAATACCAACACAGTCAATCGGTCTGCGGTGTGGCGCTGCCACCCGGCCTGAGCAACGCCGCCAAGTTGACAACGCCGATCTACACCCCGGCGGCCAAGGCGGCGGTGGGCGAGCACGACGAAAACATCACATTCGAGCAGACCGTGGCCATGCTCGGCGCCGACCTGGCCCAGCGCATCCGCGACATCAGCCTGCGCCTGTACCAGGCGGCCAGCGAGTTTGCCGCCACCAAAGGCATCATCATTGCCGACACCAAGTTCGAGTTCGGGCTGGATGCCGATGGCACGCTGACCCTGATGGACGAGGTGCTGACGCCCGATTCATCCCGCTTCTGGCCGGCTGAAAGCTACCAGCCTGGCAGCAACCCGCCCAGCTATGACAAGCAGTTTGTGCGCGATTGGTTGGAGCAGGCGCAGGTGGACGGACGTCCCTGGCGCAAAACCCCGCCGGCACCTCGCGTGCCCGATGCGGTGATTGCTCGCACCGCCGCCAAGTACCAAGAGGCTTGGCTCAGACTCAGCGCGGCTTGAGCACCACCAACAGCGAACCGGCCAGCCCGTTCGCCGCAGCCTGATGCAAGCAGTCTCCCCCAGTCGGTCGCCGCCAGCAGCACCCGTTGCACGGCGGGAGGACGAGGCACTGCTGCGCGGCCTGGGCTGCTTTGTGCATGATGTGCGCCTGCCCGATACCTGCCATGTGGCTTTTGTGCGCAGCGCCCATGCCCACGCTCGGCTGTTGTCGATCGATGGCGCGCCCGCCCGGGCCCTGCCCGGCGTGCTGGCGGTCTTGACCGCAGCCGACCTCGGCGACCAGTGCATGCCCGCCATCAACCCGCTGCTGCCAGAGCTGACGCCGACGGATTTCCCACTCTTGCCCAGGCAGCATGTCACCTATGTCGGCCAACCCATTGCCATGGTGATTGCCCGCAGCCATGCGTTGGCCTGCCAAGCCGCAGCGCTGGTTGGTCTTGAGGTGCAGGCGCTGACACCAGAGCTTGACTTTGCTGCCCCAGCCCAGGCCAGCCCGGTAGCCCGTACGGCGCATGGCAGCCCCGAGCCAAACCAGCCAAGCCAGCCAAGCCGGCCCATGCAGCTCAGTGTGCATGCCAATTTGCAACTGCCCCGGGTGCTGGCGGTGGCCCTGGAGCCGCGCGCCTGCCTGGCCCGCTGGGATTCGCAGCAGGCCCGGCTGACGCTTTGGCTGGGCAGCCAAAGCCCGTCGCGCGCGCAGGCGGATGTAGCTGGCACACTGGGCCTGGCTTTGGCGCAGGTGCGGGTCATCTGCCCGGATGTGGGTGGCGCTTTTGGCGCCAAAGCCTCGGTCTGCCCGGAGGAGCTTCTGGTGGCTCTGGCGGCCCGCCACCTGGGCGGCACGCTGCGTTGGGCATCGAGCCGCTTGGAAGACTTTAGCGCCGGCATGCACGGGCGCGGTGCGCGTCTGTCTGGTACCTTGACCCTTGATGCTGCTGGAGACTTTCAGGCTTTGTCGGCCCGGCTGGACTTTCCCTTGGGCGCTTGGCTGGCCTTTTCTGCGCTGGTGCCGCTGCGCAATGCGGCGCGCATTTTGCCCGGACCTTACCGTGTCGCGCGGCTCGACCTGCAGGGGCAGGCCAGCCGCTCGCACACCGCACCGGTGAATATTTACCGCGGCGCTGGTCGCCCGGAAGCCGCCCTGCTGATGGAAACCCTGATCGACCAGGCCGCCCGGGCCAGTGGCATGGACCCGGTGGCGCTGCGGCAGCGCAACCTGATTCGCGCTGCTGACATGCCCTGGCGCAGCGCCACGGGTGAGCTACTCGATTCGGGTGACTATTTGCGCACCCTGGAGCGGGCCTGCGCGCGTTTTGACTACCCGGCAGAGCGGGCCAGTCAGGCCGCCCGCCGGGCTGCCGGCGAATGCGTCGGCATTGGGGTCGCGATGTATCTGGAGCCCTGCGGCCAGGGCTGGGAATCGGCCCGGGTCACCCTGCATGCGGATGGCCGGGTGACGGTGGCGAGCGGCTCGCCGGACCAGGGACAGGGCCATGCCAGCACCTTTGCCCAGATCGCTGCCACAGAGCTCGGTTGCCAGGCGCAGGCGGTTGAGGTGTTGCTAGGCGACACCGACACCTGCCCGGCGGGCATAGGCGCACTGGCCAGTCGCAGCACGGCGATTGGTGGCAGTGCCATTGCGCAGGCCTGCCGCGAAGCCCGCAGCCGCAGGCAGGGCGGCGAGGCCCTGCCCCTGACTGCCCAGTCGCGCTTTACTGCTGCCGAAGCCTGGAGCCATGGGTGCGTGATGGCCCGCATGGCAGTGGATGCCGACACCGGTGAGCCCCGGATTGAGCGCCTGGTCTGGGTGGACGACGCCGGCCACATCATCAACCCGGTGTTGGCCCGGGGGCAGTTACTCGGGGGTGCGGCGCAGGGCTTGGGGCAGGCCATGATGGAGCGCATGGTGTATGACGCAAACGGCCAGCCGATCACCGGCTCCTTGATGGACTATGCCCTGCCGCGTGCGAGTGACATGCCGGCCATAGAAATCGAATCTTTGTGCTCGCCCAGCCCGCATAATTTGCTGGGCGCCAAGGGTGTCGGCGAGGCCGGTTGCATCGGCGTTCCAGCTGCCCTGATGAACGCCGCGCGCGATGCCTTGCAGGCCTTTGGCGAGCCCGAACTCCAGTTGCCGCTGACCGCCGAACAACTGTGGCGCGCCATGACTTTTGCTTCCAACAGCCCGCAGCCAGCCGACAAAGGCGCAACCCGATGAAATATAAAAAACTTCAAGCCAAAGAATACGCCCGGGAGCATATGCATGGCGTGTGGGCCGCCAACCTGAGCACGTTTGATGCATCGCTCAGGTTTGATGAGCAGGCCATGCGCGAGAACCTGCGGCACTGGATTACCGCGCTCGGCCTGGGTGGTTTGTTTATTGCGGGCAAACAGGCCGAGTATTTTTCGATGTCGGTGGCGGAGCGAAAACGCCTCATGCTGCTGTCGGTCGAGGAGGCCGCCAACGCCGGCCAGCGCAACGGGGCCGGGCCCTGCGGCATCATCACCTCCTGTTCTGATACCAACCTTGATCTGGTGCTCGAGCTGGCCCGTTACTCGCAGGACATTGGCGCTGACTACATCATTGTGCACAGCCCGGTGCTGCATTTCGGGGCTGATACCGAGGAGACGATTTTTGAGTATTACCGCTACCTCTCGGAGCAGCTCGAGATCGGCATGGCGATGTGGAACCACCCGGATTGCGGCTACACCATGAGCCCCGAGCTGTGCGCCCGCATTGCTGAACTGCCCAATGTGGTGGCCATCAAATACAGCACCGAGCGGGCCAACTACAAACGCCTCACCGAACTGGCAGGCCACCACATCCATGTGAGCAACCCCTCCGAGGAAGACTGGCTGGACAACATCACCGAACTGGGCTGGAAGCTCTACCTGTGCTCAACCCCGCCCTTTTTGTTGCAGTCTGCGGTCGATCAGCGCATCAATGATTACACCCGTCTGGCGTTTGCCGGCAAGTTGGAACAGGCCCGTCAGTTGCGCGACAGCCTGGCGCCGGTTCGCCAGGCTTTCAAGGCCTCCAAACCCCATGGCAAGCCCCAGGCCCATGCCAAGTACTGGCAGGAACTGCTCGGGCAACATGGTGGCCCGGTGCGCCGACCCCTGATCGGCCTGACACCAGACGAGCAAGCGCAGACCCGAGCGGCTTTTGCTGCCAGCGGCCTGCGCACTGCCTGAGCCGCGCGTGATGATGGCCGCCATCGATGCAGTCGCCATCGCGGTCAATGGCCGCAGCTTTGCCCTGGATGTGCCGCCCAACACCCTGCTGATCGATTTTTTGCGCGAGCAACTTCAGCTCACTGGCACCCACCAGGGCTGCGACACCGCGCAGTGCGGCGCCTGCACGGTGCTGGTGGATGGGCTGGCCATCAAGTCGTGTAACCGGCTGGTCTTGCAGTGTGCCGGTCAAAAGGTCACCACCATTGAGGGCCTGGCCCCCGACACGGCCGCCTTGCATGTCATGCAAGAGGCGTTTCGCCGGCATCATGGGCTGCAGTGCGGCTTTTGTACGCCGGGCTTCGTGTTGCGGGCGGTGGCCATGGTGCAGGAAGAGGTGGCTGCAGAGCCCGCTGCGGTGCGCCAAGCGCTGGCGGGCAACCTGTGCCGCTGCACCGGCTACGAGGGCATTGTGTTGGCGGTGTGTGAGGGCCTGGCTATTTTGCGCAGCCAAGCCGGGAACTCAGCGCTTTCAGCGGGCCCGCAGACCTCTGTGTTGGGTCGTTAGGGGCCAGGGCCATGCAAGACTTTGCTTATGTCCGACCCCAGTCCATGCAGGCGCTCGGGCGCTTGCTGCAAGCGCAGCCCGAGGCCCGGTTTTTGGCCGGCGGGCAAAGCCTGCTGGCTGCCATGAGGCTCGGCCTGAGCGCGCCGGCGCAACTCATCGATTTGCAAGATCTGCCAGAGCTGCATGGCATCGCGGTTCGGGACAAGGGGTTGCATATTGGTGCCATGCAGACCCATGCCAGCATCGCGCAGTCCCCTGCGGTGCGGGCTTTTTGCCCCATGCTGGCGGCGCTGGCCGCTGGCATTGCCGATCAGCAGGTGCGTTCGGTTGGCACGCTGGGCGGGGCGCTGGCCCACAACGACCCGGCCGGCTGCTGGCCCGCTGGCGTGTTGGCGCTGGGCGCTACCCTGCTGACCAGCCAGCGACAGATCGCCGCCGATGATTTCTTTCAAGGCTTGTTCTGCACCGCACTGCGCCCTGGGGAGTTGTTGCTGGCGGTGCGTTTTGAGCCAGCGCTGGCGGCTGCTTATTACAAGCAAGAGCAGGCCGCCTCGCGCTTTGCCCTGCTTGGCGTGGCGGTGGCGCGACTGCCTGTCGCCCGGGGCGCTGGGCAGGCGCGGGTGCGGGTGGCCTTGACCGGCTTGGGCCCCGGTGTGCGGCGCTGGGCTGCTGCCGAGCAGGCCTTGGCCGCACAGTGGGGCGCAGCGGCGCTGGACGGTTTGCAACTGCCAGCTACCGCGGCGCTCGGCGATGTCCATGCCGGGGCAGACTACCGGGCCCATTTGGCCGGCGTCCTGTGTCGCCGCTTGGTGTCTCGGCTGAGTCAGCCGCCAGCGCCGGTCAACACCCGGCACGGTTTGTTGCAGCGTTTTTTACATCCACTCTTCAGGAGTTCGCCATGAGCCAAGCCCTGCCTTCTGCCCAGCACTACGGGGCGCCCCTGGCACTTGACACTTGGGTGCAAGAGAAGGCCCATTTGCTCAAGCCGCCGGTGGGCAACCAGCAAATCTGGCCTGGTTCGGACCTGATTTGTACGGTGGTGGGCGGCCCCAACCAGCGTACCGATTTCCATGTTGACCCCTTCGAAGAATATTTCCATCAGTTCAGGGGCAATGCTTCGCTGCTGATCGCCGACCGGGGCCAGTTTGAGCGAATTACCCTGCGCGAGGGCGATGTATTTTTGCTGCCTGCCTACGTGCGCCACTCGCCGCAACGCCCAGAGGCCGGCAGCTTGTGTACCGTCATCGAGCGGGCTCGGCCCGCCGGGCTGCTTGACGCCTTTGAGTGGTACTGCGCCAATTGCGGCGCCTTGGTGGCTAGGCGCGAGCTCCAATTACAGAGCATTGTGGAAGACCTGCCGCGGGCCTTTGCCTCCTTTTATGATGTTTCGCCCACAGAGCGGCGCTGCGGGCACTGTGGCGCGGTTCATCCGGGGCGCGATTGGCAGGCCTGGCACAGCCTGTGCGCCCAGCGGGTTGCGGACACCACCCAAACCCACCCCCGGGTTAGCCACTAGGCCCGGCCAATTGCTTTAAGCCTAAACTATGTGGGTGAGTCAAAGCCTCTTTCTTTTCTAACCAGGAGATTACGATGAAATTCAAGTTCGGCAGTGTGGTGATGGCGGTTGGTTTGGCAGCAATGGGCTTGAGCGCGCAGGCCCAGTCGGTCAAGATTGGTTTCATGGGCACCCTCTCGGGTCCTGCTGGCGCGCTCGGCCAAGACCAGTACGACGCCTTCATGCTGGGCATCGAGCACCTGGGCGGAAAACTCGGTGGCGCGACGGTTCAAGTG
>CAMATS010000113.1 GCA_945861195.1 Rhodoferax sp. OV413 | reverse complement strand
GGCTTTTTGCTTGATGCCTTGCAGTATGGCGCGCCGCCCCATGGTGGCATAGCCTTTGGCCTAGACCGGATCGTGACGCTGATGACCGGCGCAGATTCGATTCGTGATGTGATTGCCTTCCCCAAGACGCAGCGAGCCCAGTGCCTGCTGACCCAGGCGCCCGGCCTGGTCGATGAAAAACAGCTGCGCGAGCTGCACATCAGGTTACGCAACGCCGAAGTCGCCTAGCCAATCTGAAGCAAAGCCTGGGCACTGCGGCAAGCCTGAGGCAGAATCACCGGGCGCTCTAGGGGCGCCCTTTTCATGGCCAATACCTTCAAGATTCCCGAATCGGTGCTGGTGGTGATACACACCCCGGCGCTGGAGGTCTTGCTGATCCGTCGGGCCGATGTTGCTGATTTCTGGCAGTCGGTGACCGGCAGCAAAGATGCGCCAGAAGAAGCCTACTGGCAGACTGCGGTGCGCGAAGTCTGGGAGGAAACCGGTATCGACTGCGCGCCAGACTTCGCACTGGCCGGTGCGCTGCAGGACTGGCAGCTGGAGAATGTGTACGACATTTATCCCCGCTGGCAACATCGCTATGCGCCAGGTGTGACGCGCAACACCGAGCATCTGTTTGGTCTGAGGGTGCCCGTGGCCGGGCCGGTGCGCCTGAACCCGCGCGAACACAGTGCCTGGCAGTGGCTGCCTTACCAGCAGGCCGCGAGCAGCTGTTTTTCCCCCTCTAACGCCGAGGCAATTTTGATGCTGCCGCGGTTTTTGGCGGCTACTGCAGGGCTGTGATGTGCAACTGATACGGGTTGCCACCGACAACATCCACAAAGGCCTGCGCGGCATGGGTCCGCGGCGGCGCCTGGAGATCCACAAGCTCGGGCACGCGCTTGAGCAGGGCTGAGCATGGCGGCGCTTCAGCTTGGTCACCAACTAGAGTTGCTGCAAGGCGGACAGGACTTTTTCCCCGCCCTGATCGAAGCGATCGACAGCAGTGTGCAGGAAGTGCGCATAGAAACCTATATCTTCAACACCCGGCACAGCAGCGCCCTGGTGGCAGAAGCCTTGGAGCGGGCTGCTGCGCGCGGGGTGGCGGTTTATCTGGTGATGGACGGGGTTGGCACCCCGACACTGGAGCCGCAGTGGTGCCGCCGTTTCGAGCGCGCTGGTGTGGCCTGGCATATTTTTGCCCCGATGGGCCGGCTTGGCCTGCTGATCCCGAGCCGTTGGCGCCGGCTACACCGCAAGCTGTGCGTGGTCGACGGACGACTGGCATTTTGTGGCGGAATCAACCTGCTGGATGATTTTTTTGACCCCAACCATGGCCTGCTAAGCCTGCCGCGTCTTGATTTTGTGGTGCGGGTGCGCGGTCCCTTGGTTCAAGAAGCCCAGACCCTGTTGACGCAATTCTGGTGGCGGCTGCCAATGCTGCGCCCAGCGCAAACCGCACCGAGGCCGCGGGTGCAGGCCATGCCGCAGCCCGCAGCACTGGCCCGGCCGGCCGGCGCCCGGGCCGCCCTGGTGCTGCGTGACAACCTGCTTCACCGCACGCGCATTGAACGCGCCTACCGCCGGGCCATTGGTGAGGCGAACCAAGACGTCATCATTGCCAATGCTTATTTTCTGCCCGGACGCAAGCTGCGCCAAAGCCTGATTCATGCGGCGCAGCGGGGCGTACGGGTGCGCTTGCTGCTGCAAGGGCGGTATGAATACTTCATGCAGTACCATGCGGCGCGGCCGGTTTACGGACCGCTGCTGGCCGCCGGTATTGAAATTTATGAATACTCGCCTAGTTTTTTACATGCGAAGGTCGCTGTCGTTGACCAATGCTGGGCCACCGTGGGCTCATCGAACCTCGATCCTTTGAGCCTGCTGCTCGCCCGCGAGGCCAATTTGGTCACGACAGACCCGGTTTTTGCCCTGGACCTGCGCTGCCGTCTGGAACAGGCCATTGAGCAAGGCGGCGTGGCGGTGGACCCGGCGAGCTATGCCGATCGGCCCTGGCGCCAAGGCTTGCTGGACCGCCTGGCCTTTGGTTTGATGCGCCTGGCTTTGTTTTTGACCGGCAAGCGCTACTGAGTGCAGGGATCAGCGCGCCGCAGGGGCCATTCGGCCGACTGGCCCAGGGCAGGCGAAGGCTGTTAGCATCAATGCATGTTGATGCCGGCGAAAAACACAATGACCCAGTCTGATGTTGATGAGGGAACACCAGTTTCCGTAAAAATCCGCGAGCGCATTGTGGCCGCCCGTAAGCGCTTCCATGCCAATGACAATATCGCCGATTTCATCGAGCCCGGAGAACTTGACCGCTTGCTTGACGAAGTTCAGAGCAAGATGCAGGGCGTGCTCACCAGCCTGGTGATTGACACCGACAACGACCACAACACCGGGCAAACCGCGCGTCGGGTCGCCAAGATGTACCTCACTGAGGTGTTCAAAGGCCGTTACATCAAAGGCCCTACGGTCACTGAATTCCCCAACGCCGAGCACCTCAATGAGTTGATGATCGTCGGGCCGATCACCGTGCGCAGTGCCTGCAGCCACCACCTCTGCCCGGTCATTGGCGTCATCTGGATCGGCGTTTTGCCCAACGAACACACCAATGTCATTGGCCTGTCCAAATATGCGCGGCTGGCCGAGTGGGTGATGGGCCGGCCGCAGATACAGGAGGAAGCCGTGGTGCAGCTGGCCGACCTGATTCAGCAAAAAACACAGCCGGATGGCTTGGCCATCGTCATGGAGGCCAGCCATTTCTGCATGGGCTGGCGCGGCGTCAAGGATGTAGACAGCAAGATGATCAATTCGGTGATGCGTGGCAGTTTTCTCAAAGACGCCAACCTGCGTCGGGAATTTTTGTCTTTAATTCCCAGAAAGAGCTAAGCCATGTTAGTACGCCTTTTGTATGCCAGCCGAGCGGTTGATACCAGTCCCGAGGCGATTAATGCGATCTTGGCGCAGTCGCGCCTGCACAACCCAGAGAGCGGCATCACCGGCATTCTGTGCTACGGAGGCGGCATATTCCTGCAAGCCATCGAGGGCGGTCGGATGTCAATCAGCGCCTTGTACGGCCACATACAAAGAGATGTCCGCCATGCCGATGTGGTGTTGCTGCACTATGAAGAGATTTCTGAGCGCCGTTTTGGCGGCTGGACCATGGGGCAGGTAGACACCTCGCGCATCAACGCCTCCATCTTGCTCAAGTACGCAGAAAAGCCCGAGCTCGACCCCTATTCGGTGTCGGGCAAGGTGTCCTTGGCGCTGCTTGAAGAACTGATGGCCACTGCCAGCATCATCGGACGTGCCTGAGGCTGGGCTCCAACCCGGAAGCAGCGCGCTGCTGGTGGGCTGTGATTTCTCCAGTAGCCCCAGCCGTAAAAAGCCTATCGTGATGGCGCTTGGCCGAAAACTGGGCCGCCGGGTACAACTCAGCGGGCTGGAGCGGCTCGAATCCCTGGATGCATTTGCCGATTGGCTAGCGCAGCCACGGGCTTGGCTCGGGGCTTTTGATTTACCCTTTGGCCTGCCGCGCGAGTTGGTTGAAACCTTGGGTTGGCCGCTTCAGTGGGCAGACTGCATGCAGCATTACGCCAGCCTTAGCCGGGCCGAGATTCGAAGCCAATTTGTTGGGTTTTGCGCGCCGCGACCGCCGGGGGGCAAGTTTGCACACCGGGCCACCGACCGGTTGGCGGGCTCCAGCCCCTCCATGAAGTGGGTCAACCCGCCAGTGGCTTACATGCTGCATGCTGGTGTGCCTCGCCTGATCAGTGCCGGCGTGTTCCTGCCCGGCCTGAGCCAGGGCGATCCAGCGGCCCCCTGTGCTGACGGGCTGCCCCGGCGCCTGGCCCTGGAGGCCTACCCGGGGCTGCTGGCACGCGAATTACTCGGGCAGCGCAGCTATAAAAGTGATGCTAGAGCACGCCAAACCCCAGAGCGGCTGATTGCTCGCAAAGACCTGGTGCATGGCCTTGAACAGGGGCGTTCCCGGCTTGGACTGCAACTTAAAGTTAGCCACGCTCAGCGCGACAGCTTGATTGACGATGCCAGTGGCGACGCGCTCGATGCGGTGCTGTCTCTGATGCAGGCTGCATGGGGGCAGGTGCAGCAGGAGCAGGGCGCCAGTCTGTACGGTTTACGCCCCGAGCTCGATCGGCTGGAAGGCTGGATCCTCAGCGCATGACGGCTTCTTGCAGTTTGGCGGCGAGTTGTGCAATCGCCAGGGCGGCCGGGCAGCCCGGCATGGACTGCAGCAGCAACTGGCGGCGCATGATGGCTTGTCGGACCTGTGGGTCGGCAGGTATGTCGCCCATGTGCACGAGCCGCAGCGGCTGCCCCGGCTGTTTTGGGACAAAACGGTCGACCACCTGCTGCAGTTGCGCGGTGATGGCCCGGCCATCACCTAGGCGCGCGGTTTGGTTCACCACAAGCCTGATGGTCTGGCGTTTTTGTTGGCCAGCCAGCACCTTGATGATGGCATAGGCATCGGTCAGCGCGGTCGGCTCTGGCGTGGCCACCACCAGCACCTCGGAGGCGAGCGACACAGCGAATAAAACAACATCGGAAATGCCGGCTCCGGTGTCGAGCAGCACGATGTCGTAGTTAGGGGTGAGGCCGGCCATGATGCGCAAAAAATCCTGCCTGACCTCTGGGCTGAGTCGCGAATATTCCACCAGTCCCGAGCCCGCCAGCAACACTGAAAAACCGCCGGGGGCCTGCACAATAGCCTCTTCAATCCGCGCCTTGCCCACAAACACATCGTGCAGCGTGATTTTGGGATAGAGGTTCAGGACCACATCCAGGTTGGCCAAGCCGAGGTCTGCATCAAGCACCAGCACCCGCTTGCCCCGTTTGGCCAAGGCCGCTGCCAGATTGGCCGATACAAAGGTTTTACCAACCCCGCCTTTGCCACTGGTGATGGCCACGACCCGGCCCACCGCCACAGGGGGGCTCTTTGCCGTGGCGTCGGCATCGCTGGGAGGGGTGACAAGTTCGGTCATAGGTGATGGCTAATAGCTAACGGCTGATGGAGCAGGTTTATTGCATTGCCGTTGAGGTCTTGGCCGGCGTCTCATTATTGTGTGTTTCCAGCCAAGCGGCGTCGCTTTGGGTCAGGTGACCAAACAACAGGCTTTTTTCTTCAGCGCTCACCGATATCTCCTGCTCTGCATCCATCTTGACTTGGTTTCGCCCTTCGGTTTTGGCGCAGTAGAGCTGTGCATCGGCGAGGTCGATCCACTGCGTCGCGCTGGATCGACTCCACTTAGGGGCAAAAGCGCCGCCAATGCTGATGGTGACGCTCAACTCCAGGGCCTCAGAAGCCGGAATACGCAAAGCCGCCACACTTTGCCGAATGCGTTCGGCCACGATTTTCCCGTACAAAGGCTGGCAGCAGGGCAGAATCACGGCGAACTCTTCGCCACCGTAGCGTGCCACCGTATCCATCGGCCGTACACAATGGCTCAGGCAGCGGGCGACCGCTTGAATCACCTGATCGCCGACGGGGTGGCCATGGGCATCGTTGATTTGTTTGAAGTGGTCGATGTCGAGCATTAACAGCAGTGCCGAGTCGCCCGAGCGGGCCACGACATCAATTTCTCGGGTCAAGACGGTGCGGAAATGGCGCCGATTGGCTAAACCGGTCAAGGCGTCGGTCAGAGACATTTCACACAAGCTGTCAATCACGCTTTGCAGGAAAGCCGTGGCAGATTTAGCCGCATCGGGCAGGCAAGCCGACCGATCATGCTCAAGCAGCGCAAGCGCCCCCTCAAGGCGCAGATCAGCCGGGTCAATCATGAGGTCGGGCCGCAGCGTAGGCCAGTTTGGGGAGGTTTGGTGGGCGCATCGCGGTCTTGGTAACACAAAGTTTAACAGCATGTTTTGGCGCTCTACGTGCTGATACCGGGGCAAGCAGTGCGGCACCGAGCTAGCCTACGGACTGTGTGGGCCAGGCTTTTTACATACCGGGCAGGAGGGGTTGCGAGGCAGGCGAACTTCGGTCCAAGCCATGGCGCGCCCATCGAGCATCAAAAGGCGCCCGCTCAATGCCGGTGCGGCGCCGCTGATGAGCTTCAAGGCCTCGGCTGCCTGCATGGTGCCAATGATGCCTACTAGTGGCGCGAACACACCCATGGTGGCGCATTGGGTTTCTTCAAAGTCCGCCTCGGGAGGGAACAGGCAGGCGTAGCAGGGTGAGGCGTCGTCCCGGGGGTCATAAACGGTGATCTGGCCGTCAAAGCGAATTGCTGCGCCAGACACCAGCGGCTTGCACTGAGACACGCTGGCGGCGTTGATGGCATGGCGCGTGGCGAAATTGTCGCTGCAGTCGAGTACCACATCATGTTGCGCCAACAGCGCTTCGAGCAGTGCGGCGTCAGCGCGCAGCGCGACCGGTGTGACCACCACCTCAGGGTTGAGCCCGGCAATGGCGGCTTGAACCGAGCTGGCTTTGGGCTGCCCGACCCGCTGCGTGGTGTGGGCAATCTGGCGTTGCAGGTTGGTGAGGTCAACGCTGTCGTGGTCTACCACGGTGAGGTGGCCCACGCCCGCACAGGCCAGGTAGAGTGCGGCAGCTGAGCCCAGCCCGCCAGCGCCCACCATCAATACCCGGCTGGCCAGAATGCGTTCCTGCCCTTCAATGCCGATCTCGTCGAGCAGGATGTGGCGCGAGTAGCGCAGCAGCTGGTCGTCGGTCATGGCCGATCAGTTTTCTTTTTTCTCTTCCTTGCGTTCAATCAGCGTCTTGCTGACCATGACCGGACGCCCTTTGAGCTGGTTGACAGCTTGGAGCAGTGGGAAGTCTTTGTCGGAGCCGTATTCTGGAAGCTTGCGATCGGCTACCGGTTTTTTCATTTCATCTTCGAGCTTTTTACGGGCGTCTTCGCGCGCTTTTTCTCGGGCGGCGTCTTTCACTTCAGCGCCCTGCCCACTGCCCAGGTGTTTTTCCAGGTCGGCCTCACGGGTACGCAGTGCCGAAAACAAATTGCCCTCTTCGGTTTCATCGACCATGATGTCTGGCACGATGCCCTTGGCCTGTATCGATTTGCCGCTAGGCGTGTAGTAGCGGCTGGTGGTGAGCTTGAGCGCAGCAC
>CAMATS010000112.1 GCA_945861195.1 Rhodoferax sp. OV413 | reverse complement strand
GCGCTGAGCCTGATTTTGTGGGGTTTGGTGATGGTTTATTCGGCCTCGGTGGCCATGCCTGACAACCCGCGCTTTGCCAAGTACACCCACGGCTATTTTCTAGCCCGGCACCTGATGTGGCTGGGCCTGGCCTTTGCTGCGGCACTGTTGGTTTTTCAGGTGCCGGTGGCGATGTGGCAAAAATATGCGGTGCGTTTGTTTTTGTTCTCGCTGCTGCTGCTGGCGCTGGTGTTGCTGCCCTCTGTGGGCAAGGTGGTGTATGGCGCGCGCCGCTGGATTTCGCTCGGCCCGCTGAGCTTTCAGCCCTCGGAGTTGGCCAAGCTGGCAGTGCTGGTTTATGCGGCTGATTACATGGTGCGAAAGATGGATGTCAAAGAACGCTTCCTGCGCCATGTCATGCCCATGGCTGCGGCAGTGATGCTGGTGGGTCTGCTTCTGCTGGCAGAGCCCGACATGGGCGCTTTTTTGGTGATCGCTGTCATCGCGATGGGCATTTTGTTTCTTGGCGGTGTCAATGCCCGCATGTTCTTTTTGATCGCCGCCTTGCTGGTGGTGGTGTTTGCGCTGATCATTGCCTCCAGCGAATGGCGGAGCGAACGCATCTTTGCCTATCTGGACCCTTGGAGCGCGAAAAACGCCTTGGCCAAAGGCTACCAGCTGACCCATTCCTTGATTGCCATTGGGCGCGGTGAGATTTTTGGCGTTGGTCTGGGTGGCAGCGTCGAGAAGCTGCACTGGCTGCCCGAGGCCCATACTGATTTTCTGCTGGCGGTCATTGGCGAAGAATTTGGCCTGGTGGGTGTGCTCAGCGTGATTGGCCTGTTTTTTTGGCTGACACGACGCATCATGCACATCGGGCGCCAGTCGATCGCTCTGGAGCGCGTGTTTGCCGGCCTGGTGGCCCAGGGAGTGGGAATCTGGTTGGGTTTCCAGGCCTTCATCAACATTGGCGTCAACCTTGGAGCCCTGCCCACCAAGGGCCTCACTCTGCCTCTCATGAGCTATGGTGGCTCCGCCATTTTGCTCAACCTGATCGCCCTCGCCCTGGTGCTGCGCATTGACCATGAGAACCGCCAGCTCATGCAAGGAGGCCGCCTATGACCAGCGCCGCAGTCGCGCCAGCGCAGCGCACCGCGCTCATCATGGCCGGGGGCACCGGGGGGCATATTTTCCCCGGACTGGCGCTGGCCCTGGCTCTGCGCGAGCGAGGTTGGCGGGTGCACTGGCTGGGTGCTAGCGGCACTGCTAAGCAGGCCAGCATGGAGAGCGAACTGGTGCCGCCTCAGGGGTTTGCCTTTGAGCCGATTGATTTTTCTGGTGTGCGCGGCAAGGGCTGGCTGACCCTGGCCCTGCTGCCGCTGCGCCTGTTGCGGGCTTTTTGGCAAAGCCTCGAAGTGGTGCGGCGAGTCAAACCCGATGTGCTGGTGGGGCTGGGCGGCTTTGTCAGCTTTCCGGGCGGCATGATGGGTGTGCTGTGGGGTAAGCCCTTGGTGCTGCATGAGCAGAATTCGGTCGCCGGCCTGGCCAACCGGGTGTTGGCCGGGGTGGCCGACCGCATCTTTTGTGCCTTTCCCCAGGTGCTCAGCAGGGGCGTGTGGGTGGGCAACCCCTTGCGCAGCGCTTTTTTGGCTGTAGCCGAACCGAGCGAACGCTTTGTCGGGCGCAGCGGCGTGCTCAAGTTGCTGGTGCTGGGCGGCAGCCTGGGTGCCCGCGCCCTCAATGACATCGTGCCCCGTGCCCTCGCCCTGCTGGAGCCGGCGCAGCGTCCGCAGGTGCTGCACCAAAGCGGCAGCCGGCAGATCGATGCCCTGCGTGCCAACTATGCCGCTGCCGCGGTGCAGGCTGATCTCACCCCCTTTATTGACGACACGGCCCGGGCCTTTGCTGAGGCTGACCTGGTGATCTGCCGCGCCGGCGCCAGCACCGTGACCGAGATTGCGGCGGTGGGCGCGGCGGCTTTGTTTGTGCCATTTCCATCGGCGGTAGACGATCATCAAACCCACAATGCCCGTTTTTTGGTTAGCCGGGGTGCTGGCTGGTTGCTGCCCCAAACCGAGCTCACGCCGCAGTATTTGGCGCAGTGGCTGCAACAGACGCCGCGCGCCGAGTTGCTGGCCCGTGCCGTGCAAGCCCGGGCCGCAGCCAAAACCGGTGCTACAGCCAGCCTGGTGGCTGCCTGCGAGGAGCTGACAGCATGAAGCACGCGGTGCGCCATATTCATTTTGTCGGGATTGGTGGGGTTGGCATGTCGGGCATTGCCGAGGTGCTGCAGAACCTGGGCTACCAGATCTCGGGCTCTGACCTGAGCGACAGCCCGACCCTGCGCCGCCTGGCAGCGCTGGGCATACAAACCCGTTTGGGCCATGCTGCCAGCCATGTGGCGGGAGCCGATGCGGTGGTGACATCCACCGCCGTGCAGCCGGACAACCCCGAGGTTCTGGCGGCTCGGGTGCGCCGCATTCCAGTGGTGCCACGCGCCCTGATGCTCGCCGAGTTGATGCGTCTCAAAAAGGGCATTGCTATTGCCGGCACCCATGGCAAGACCACCACCACCAGCCTGGTGGCGAGCGTGCTCGCCGAGGCCGGACTCGACCCGACTTTTGTGATTGGTGGGCGGCTCAACAGCGCGGGTGCCAATGCGCGCCTGGGGCAGGGCGACTACATCGTGGTGGAGGCCGACGAATCTGACGCATCCTTCCTCAACCTGCTGCCGGTCATGGCGGTGGTGACCAATATCGACGCCGATCACATGGAGACCTACGGCCATGACTTTGGCCGCCTGCAGCAGGCCTTTGTTGATTTTCTGCACCGCATGCCCTTTTATGGCACCGCAATTTTGTGCACCGACGATGCTGCCGTGCGCGCCATCGTGCCGCAGGTGACCTGCCCGATTACCAGCTATGGCTTTGAGGAGGGCGCCGAGGTGCGCGCCACCGAGGTACGGGCGCTGGGCGGGCATATGCAGTTCACGGTGCAGCGGCGCAACGGTGTGGCCCTGCCGGACCTGGCAGTGGAGCTCAAGCTGCCAGGGCGGCACAACGTGCTCAATGCCCTGGCGGCGATTGCGGTGGCGGTCGAGCTCAACCTGCCAGATGCTGCGGTGCAGCGGGCCTTGGCCAACTTCAAGGGGGTGGGCCGCCGGTTCCAGCGCTACGGTGAGGTGGCAGCAGCAGCGGGCGGCAGCTTCACCCTGGTTGACGATTACGGCCACCACCCGGTTGAGATGGCCGCCACCCTGGCTGCAGCGCGCGGCGCCTTTCCGGATCGGCGCCTGGTGCTGGCTTTCCAGCCACACCGCTACAGCCGCACCCGCGACTGTTTTGAGGACTTTGTCAAAGTCATTGCCCAGGCCGATGTGGTCCTGCTGACCGAGGTCTATGCCGCGGGTGAGGCGCCCATCGTTGCCGCCGATGGCCGCAGCATGGCCCGTGCGCTGCGGGTAGCGGGCCGGATTGAGCCGCAGTTTGTCGACCACATTGCCGCCCTGCCCAAAGCCATCAAAGACACAGCGCGTGACGGCGATGTGGTGCTTTGCATGGGTGCGGGCTCCATTGGCGCGGTGCCAGCCCAGGTGCTCGAACTGCTCGCCATGGCCGCACCAGCGAAGCGGGAGGGATCGGCCAAATGACCGATACAAGGCTTGGCAAAGTGGCTGTGCTGCTGGGCGGCAATTCGGCTGAGCGGGAGATCTCCCTCATGTCCGGGCAGGGCGTGTTGGACGCGCTGCGTTCGCGTGGCGTTGATGCGCACCCATTTGATCCGGCGCAACATGAACTCGGTGAGCTCAGACGCGACGGTTTCACTTGCTGCTTTATCGCCCTGCACGGTCGCTACGGTGAGGACGGCACAGTGCAGGGTGCACTCGAGTTGCTGGGCATACCCTACACCGGCTCGGGCGTCATGGCTTCGAGCATTGCCATGGACAAGGTCATGACCAAGCGGCTCTGGCTGGCCCAGGGCCTGCCTACCCCAGACTATGTGGTGTTGTCCTCGCCGCACCAAGAGGGCAGCGCACAACTGGCCTCGCTTTGCCAGTCAACCAGCGTCCGGCTTGGCCTGCCACTGATTGTCAAGCCACCCCATGAGGGTTCCTCGATTGGGGTGAGCAAGGTGGCTGTGGCAGCGGACTTGCCGCAGGCCCTGCGCCTGTCTGCTGGCTATGAACCCGAGGTGCTGTGCGAAGCCTTTGTGGATGGCGAGGAGCTAACCTGCGCGCTGCTGGGCACCGGCGCTGCTGCCCGCGCATTGCCCTTGGTGCGCATCCAGGCACCGCAGGGGGCTTACGACTACCAGAACAAATATTTCACCGACCTCGTCAAATACCAGTGCCCCAGCGGTTTGCCAGCCCAGGAGGAGGCCGAGATCACGCGCATTGCGCTGGCCGCCTACCGTGCGCTGGGCTGCCGTGGTTGGGCGCGTGCCGACCTGATGCTGCGGGCCAGTGACCGGCGGGTGTTTTTACTCGAGATGAACACCGCACCGGGCATGACCAGCCATTCCCTGGTGCCCATGTCGGCCCGGGCCGCAGGCCTGGATTACCCGGATCTTTGCCTGGAGGTGTTGCGCCAAGCCAGGCTGGATTACCAGCCCGCAGCAGGTGCGAGCAGGGGGCCGGTGGTATGAAGCCAGTGCTGCCCTTGCCGCTGGATATCAGGCTCATGCAGGCCGGCACGCAGTTGTTGTTTGTGCTGGCCGCACTCCTGCTGCTGGCCGCACTGTGCGCCTGGCTGGCCCGTCATCCTGTGTTTGCGATTCGTGCCATTGTGATTCAGGGCGAGGTCAGTCACAACAATGCGCTCACCCTGCGCGCCAATGTGGCACCACGGCTGGCGGGTACTTTTTTCACGCTTGATTTGATGCGTGCCCGCAAGGCCTTTGAGGCAGTGCCCTGGGTGCGTCAGGCGGTGGTGCGTCGCGAGTTTCCGAACCGGCTGCGGGTGCAGTTGCAAGAGCACCAGGCAGTAGCCTACTGGGGGCCAGAAGGGGACTCCCGCATGGTCAACAGTTTTGGCGAGGTGTTTGAGGCCAATGTCGGCGAGGTAGAGCAAGACAGTCTGCCTCGGCTGCAGGGACCAGACGGCCAGTCGGCCCTGGTGCTGGAGGGGTTTGAGGTTTTGCGGGTTTTGTTCGAGCCGCTGGACCTCGCCTTAGAGCAACTCGAGCTCAATGGGCGGGGCAGTTGGCAGGCCCGGCTTGACACCGGCGCGGTGATCGAGATTGGCACTGGCACGGTGCCTGAGGTGCAGCTCAGGGTGCAGCGTTTTCTCCAGACCCTGACGCCGGTCAGCGGGCGCTACGGCCGCAAGCCCGAGGCGCTGGAGGCGGCCGACCTGCGGCACAAAGACGGTTATGCCCTGCGTTTACGCGGCGTCACCACACTGGCGCAAGGCGCCAAAAAAAGCTAGCAGCAGCGATAAGGACAAGCGAAAGGTACCTCTATGGCAAAAGAATACAAAGATCTGGTCATCGGCCTGGACATCGGCACTGCCAAGGTGATGGTGGTGGTGGCCGAGGTGTTGCCCAACGGCGAGCTCAAGCTCGCTGGTTTGGGCGTGGCTCCGAGCAACGGCCTCAAGCGCGGTGTGGTGGTGAACATCGATGCCACCGTGCAGAGCATTCAGCAGGCGCTCAAGGAAGCCGAGTTGATGGCCGACTGCAAGATCACCCGGGTCTACACCGGCATCACCGGCAGCCATATCCGGGGCATGAACTCCAGCGGCATGGTGGCCATCAAGGACCGCGAGGTGAGTGCCGCTGATGTGGCACGGGTGGTCGAGACCGCCCGGGCGATCAATATCTCCAACGACCAGCGCATCCTGCTGGTGGAGCCGCAGGAATTCATCATTGACAACCAGGACGTGCGCGAGCCTATTGGCATGAGCGGCATCCGGCTTGAGGCCAAGGTGCACATCGTCACAGGCGCTCAGAGCGCGGCCGAAAACATCATCAAGTGCGTGCGCCGCTGCGGCCTTGAGGTCGAGCAACTCATGCTCAACCCCCTGGCAAGCAGCCTGTCGGTGCTGACCGAAGACGAGCGCGAGCTCGGCGTGGCCCTGGTCGACATTGGCGCTGGCACCACGGACATTGCGGTCTTCACGAATGGCGCCATCCGCCACACCGCAGTGATCCCGATTGCCGGGGACTTGATCACCAGCGACATCGCCATGGCCCTGCGCACCCCGACCAAGGATGCCGAGGAGATCAAGGTCGAGAGTGGCTATGCCAAGCAGTTGCTGGCCGACCCGGACAGCCAGGTCGAGGTGCCGGGGCTGGGCGATCGCGGTCCGCGCATGCTCAGCCGCCAAGCCCTGGCCGGTGTGATCGAGCCCCGCGTGGAGGAAATTTTTCAACTGGTACACGGGGTTCTGCGTGACTCCGGTTACGAGGAGATGCTCTCCAGCGGCATCGTGCTCACCGGCGGGAGTTGCGTGATGCCAGGCATGGTGGAGCTTGGAGAGGATATTTTTCTCAAGCCAGTGCGCCGCGGCAACCCTAAGTACGGCAGCGCCCTGGCCGACATGGTGGCACAGCCCCGCTCTGCCACCGTCATGGGACTGCTCGAGGAAGCCCGCTTGGCGCGCTTGCGTGGCCTCAAAGTGGCGCAAAAAAATGGTTCCATGAAAAACGCAGCCGGTCAGATCAAAGACTGGTTTACCGGGATGTTTTGATGACCGACCCTTTAGCCCTTGTGCCGCGTCTTTGCCCAAAAAACAAGTTTGTGCCACAGCGCTCCTGCGGCCCGCTGTGGCTGCTGCGCGCGAGCCCGCCCTGTCGATGGCGGGGCACCGGCCCGCCACCAGGCGCAAGCGTCCGGGTTTTCGAACCGCAATATTTTTTAGCAAAACCAGTGATTGACCTACCAGGAGAAATACATGGCCATTGAAATGATTGAAGAAGAGAGCTTCCACCAAGGTACCCGCATCAAAGTCATCGGCGTTGGTGGTGGCGGCGGCAATGCTGTCAGCCACATGATCAACAGCGCTGTGCGCGGCGTCGAGTTCATTTGCGCCAACACAGATGCACAGGTGCTCGATGGCAACCAGGCACACTGCGTCATTCCGCTGGGGATAACTGGTCGTGGCGCTGGCGGGGT
>CAMATS010000111.1 GCA_945861195.1 Rhodoferax sp. OV413 | reverse complement strand
TGCTTGAGTTGTCGCACCGGCAGCAACCGCTCAAGTCCCTGGTGGCCACGGCCATACCCCTGATGCGGGAACTGGCCGGGCGGGCCTACCAGTCTTGCCATTTGAGTGTTTACCATGATGGGCAGTTGCTGGTGGTTGCCCAGGTGGACGCACCCGGACCGTTCACGATGGGCGCCAAGGTGGGGGCGCTGGGCAAACTCAGTGATACCGCGTCGGGCACAGTGCTGCTGGCATTTCGCGATGAAGCTGAACGAACCCGCATGCTGGCCGCGCAGATTCGAATTCACGGCGAGTTGGAAATCGACGCCGCCCTGTTGCTGCGCAGGATCGAGGAGGCAAGAAAGAACCGTGCGGTTACTTCACCAAGCAGCCGGATCCGGGGTGCTACCGATGTCTCGCGGCCGATTTTCGGCAACAACCAAGAGGTGATTGCAGCCTTGACCGTGCCCCATTACGAGCGGCTCGATCGGCCGCAAAGCCCGAGCATCCCGGAGGTCGAGGCCCATGTGCGTGAGGTTTCCGAGCGCCTGTCTCAGCTCTTGTGTCACAGCGGCCACGCTGACCTGGACTAGCTGAGGCCGGCGCCAGCGCCAAAGGGCAAGCCAGCCTAACTGAAAAAGCCCTTGAGCCGGTCGGTCCAGGTGTCGCCGCTGGGCGAGTGCTTGCCACCGCCTTTTTTCAGTGATTCATCAAACTCGCGCAACAGTTTGCGTTGGTGCTCGCTGAGTTTGACTGGGGTCTCAATCACGATGTGGCAGTACAAATCGCCGGGATAGCTGGCCCGGACACCTTTGATTCCCTTGCCGCGCAGGCGGAACTGCTTGCCGGTCTGGGTGCCCTCGGGTATGTCGATGGCGGCTTTGCCAGACAGCGTGGGAACCTCGATTTCACCGCCCATCGCGGCGGCCGCAAAACTGACTGGCACCGAGCAGTGGACGTCATCGCCTTCGCGCTCGAAGATATCGTGTTTTTTGAGCCGGATTTCAATGTACAGATCACCCGTGGGGCCGCCGTTGGTCCCGGGTTCCCCGTTGTTCGCGCTGCGGATGCGCATGCCGCCGTCAATGCCGGCCGGGATTTTGATTTCAAGTGTCTTTTGCCGCTTGATCTTGCCTTGGCCCGAGCACGGCGTGCAGGGTTCGGGAATCACCTTGCCCGTGCCGCGGCAAGTGGGGCAGGTTTGTTGCACGCTGAAAAAGCCCTGGCGTATTTGAACCGTGCCCTGGCCGTGGCAGGTGCCGCAGGTTTTGACCTGTGTGCCGGGCTTGGCGCCGCTGCCGTGGCAAAGATCGCAGGTGTCCCAACTGGGAATACGGATTTGCGCTTCCTTGCCGCGGGCTGCCTCTTCCAGCGTGACCTCCATGGCATAGCTCAGGTCGTTGCCCCGAAACACCTGGCGCCCGCCACCGCTGCGGCCGCGTTGCTGCCCAAACATATCACCAAAAATATCGCCAAAGGCCTCGGCAAAACCGGCATGCCCTTCGCCGCCGCCGCGCATATTGGGGTCTACGCCAGCATGGCCGTGCTGGTCATAGGCCGCACGTTTTTGCGGGTCGGCCAACATCTCGTAGGCTTCTTTGGACTCTTTGAATTTTTCTTCGGCAACCTTGGCAGCGTCGCCCTGATTGCGGTCAGGGTGGTGCTTCATCGCCTGCTTGCGATAGGCTTTCTTGATTTCTTCGTCCGAGGCGTTCTTGGGAACACCCAGCACCTCGTAGTAGTCTCTTTTTGCCATGTTTAAGAGTGCCTGTTGTCAAAACAAACGCCGCGTCGGTCTGCCCTGAGCAGATTCGACACGGCGGGTATAGGCCGAAATTACCGGCAAGCCTCAGCCTTTCTTGACTTCCTTGACTTCCGCGTCAACCACATTGTCGTCTGCCGCCTGTGCAGCGCCTGCAGTTGCCCCCGGGCCGGCGCCAGCCCCAGCCGCACCGCCCCCTGCACCGGCTTCCTCTGCGGCTTGTTTGGCCTGCATGTCGGCATACATTTTTTCGCCCAGCTTTTGGCTGACGGTCATCAGTGCGTTGCTTTTTTCTTCGATCGCGGCCTTATCGTCGCCTTTGAGTACTTCTTCGAGCTGTTTGACCGCAAGTTCGATCTTTTCTTTCTCGCCAGAATCGAGCTTGTCGCCGTATTCTGTGAGACTTTTCTTGACGCTGTGCAGGCTTGAATCAGCTTGGTTACGCGCTTGCACCAGTTCGAGTTTCTTCTTGTCATCGGCAGCATTGAGCTCGGCATCTTTGACCATTTGCTGAATTTCGGCCTCGCTCAGGCCGGTGTTGGCTTTGATGGTGATCTTGTTTTCCTTGCCCGTGCCCTTGTCTTTGGCGCCCACATGCAAGATGCCGTTGGCATCGATGTCAAACGAGACTTCAATTTGCGGCGTGCCGCGGGCCGCCGGCGGAATGCCCTCGAGGTTGAACTCGCCCAGCATCTTGTTGCCGGTGGCGATCTCTCGCTCGCCCTGAAACACCTTGATCGTGACCGCCGGCTGACCGTCTTCTGCGGTGGAAAAGGTCTGCGCGAACTTGGTTGGAATAGTGGTGTTTTTGGTGATCATCTTGGTCATCACGCCACCCATGGTTTCAATGCCCAAGCTCAGCGGCGTGACATCGAGCAGCAGCACATCTTTGCGGTCGCCGGCCAGCACCTGACCTTGAATGGCTGCGCCCACGGCCACCGCTTCATCCGGATTGACGTCTTTGCGCGGCTCTTTGCCAAACAACTCCTTGACCTTTTCTTGCACCTTGGGCATGCGGGTCATGCCACCGACCAAAATCACATCATTGATGTCTGCGACGTTCACGCCGGCGTCTTTGATCGCAGTGCGGCAGGGGGCGATGGTGCGCTCGATCAGCTCTTCAACCAGGGCCTCGAGCTTGGAGCGGCTGAGCTTGATGCTCAGGTGCTTGGGGCCGGATGCATCTGCGGTGATGTAGGGCAGATTGATGTCGGTTTGCGCGCTGCTGGAGAGTTCGATTTTGGCTTTTTCTGCGGCTTCTTTCAGGCGCTGCAGGGCCAATACGTCTTTGCCGAGGTCAACGCCTTGGTCTTTTTTGAACTCGGCAATGATGAATTCAATCACCCGCTGGTCGAAGTCCTCGCCACCCAGAAAGGTGTCACCGTTGGTGGACAGCACCTCAAATTGTTTTTCACCATCGACATCTGCGATTTCAATGATGGAGACATCAAAGGTGCCGCCGCCGAGGTCATAAACCGCTATTTTTCGGTCGCCTTTTTCGTTTTTATCCAGGCCAAAGGCCAGTGCAGCGGCGGTTGGCTCATTGATGATGCGCTTGACTTCGAGCCCGGCAATTCGGCCAGCGTCCTTGGTGGCCTGGCGTTGCGCATCGTTGAAATAAGCTGGCACCGTGATGACTGCCTCGGTGACTTCTTCGCCGAGGTAGTCTTCAGCGGTTTTCTTCATCTTGCGCAGCACATCCGCGCTGACTTGCTGGGGCGCGAGCCGATTGCCGCGTGATTCAACCCAGGCGTCGCCGTTGTCGGCAGCGACGATTTTGTAGGGCATGAGATCGATGTCTTTTTGGACTTCTTTCTCACTGAATTTCCGTCCGATCAGGCGTTTCACCGCGTACAAGGTGTTTTTCGGGTTGGTTACTGCCTGGCGCTTGGCCGAGGCCCCGACCAACACCTCCCCGTCTTCCTGGTAGGCGACGATGCTCGGTGTGGTGCGCGCGCCTTCTGAGTTTTCGATCACCCTGGGCGTGTTGCCTTCCATCACAGAAACGCAGCTGTTGGTGGTTCCGAGGTCAATGCCGATGATTTTTCCCATGATGAGCTCCAGTATTCAGATGTGATGAACTTGCGTCTGACTTGAATGATTTCAAGTCGCGGTTGCTTTTATTTGGGGGCGCTGACCGTCACCAGGGCCGGGCGCAGCACCCGCTCTGCGATGGCATAGCCTTTTTGCAGCACAGTGACCACCGAGTTGGCCTCTAGATCAGAGGGCACCACGCTGATGGCCTGGTGCTGATGGGGGTCGAAGCGGGTGCCAGCTGCCGGGTTGATGCCGGCGACCTTGTTGCGTTCCAGCGCAGCGAGCAATTGGCGCAGTGTGGCCTGCGCCCCTTCGCGAATTTGCTCGGTGCTGGCGTCCTTGATCAGCAGGCCGGCCTCCAGGCTGTCGGCTACTGGCAGCAGGCTTTCGGCGAAGGCTTCAACCGCAAAACGGCGTGCCTTTGCAATTTCGTCTTCGGCGCGGCGGCGAGCGTTTTCGGCCTCGGCTTTGGCGCGCAGGTATTGGTCTGCCAGGTCGGCGCTTTTGGCCTGCAGCTCGGCCAACTCGGCCTGCACTTTGGACAGGCTGTTGCCATCCATGGCCGCCTGGGAGGCCAGGACATCCTCGGTACTTGAAAAATTAGACGGCGCAGGTTGGCCGGGTGGTGTGCTGGTGTCGGTCATACAAATCAACAGTTTTAAGCAAAGGGCAGATCGGTAAATCAGGCCGGACTTGGTAAATTCAAGAGCACCTAAGGGCTTGGCGAGAGCCCGGGCAGCGGGCCGGGCCCGGCTGGTCCGTGCTTTAGTCTGACAGGCCGAGCAGTTCGACGTCGAATTGAAGCGTGGCGTTGGGCGGGATCACGCCGCCGGCACCGCGCGAGCCATAGCCCAGATCGGGCGGAATGATCAGCGTGCGCTGGCCACCGACTTTCATTCCGGCAACCCCCTCGTCCCAGCCCGCAATCACCATGCCGGCGCCCAGAGAAAATTCAAAGGGGTCGTTGCGGTCTTTGCTTGAATCAAATTTGGCGCCCTGCACCGCGTCTTCCAGCAGCCAGCCGGTGTAGTGGACCGACACCCGCTGACCGCGGAGTGCCTCTGGCCCGGTGCCCACAACGGTATCTTCAAACTGTAGCCCTGAGGGGGTGCTGATGGTCATGCCTGGTCCTTGAGTGTGTTCGGGCTGCGAAATGGTCGCCTCCGAGCCCTTGCCCCGACGGGCAGGATGCTGCCCGGGAGCACGAGAGCGGCGATTATGCCAGCCGGTCGAGCCCGCTCTAGCGCTCGATCAGGTGTTTCTTTTGGCTGCGCCAGCCTGCCACCTGACAGCGAAAGGCGGCAAATCACCGAGCCGCTTGAGCAGGTCAGCCCCCAAGGGCGTCAGCAGGTAACCGCTGCCGTCGTGGTGGAGCAGGCGAGCCGCGCGCAGCTCTTTGATGCGGGTGTTGAGGGTGTTGGGCGTGATGCCGCCCACGCTGTCTTGCAGCAGCCTGAAGGTCTGCGCCTGGCCGTCTTTCAGGGCCCACAGCACCCGCAAGGCATAGCGGCATTCCAGCAGCTCCAGCAGTTGGTTGATGGCCGCATCCTGCTTGTGGATCATGTCTGTCTCCGAATTGTTTTTATTGGCTGCCTGGCCCTAAGCTGATCTGTACTCTGTGCTCCCCCCCGGGGGCAGCATGAGCAAGCTGTCGTTTGCCTAGTCTGTTGATAACTATAGCGCAGGCAAAGGCGCGCTACAGGTTTGCGAGCGGATTTTGGCGGGTATTTTTATCTGCTGTTTTGCCTGCGACCTGTTGATGCTGGGTGAACGCTTGCTTGCTCAGCGCACCAGGCAGGGCATTTTCGGGTTGAAGGCCCAGCCGGGCATCAGGTACTGCATGGCAATGGCGTCATTGCGCGCGCCCAGGCCGTGGCTCAGGTACAGCTGGTGGGCTTTAGCGACCTCGACCAGATCGATTTCAATGCCCAGGCCGGGTTTGTCTGGCAGCTGCAGGCTGCCCGATGAAATGCGCAGCGGCTCCCGGGTCAGTCGTTGCCCATCCTGCCAAATCCAGTGGGTGTCGATGGCTGTCACCCGCCCGGGTGCGGCAGCCGCAACATGGGTGAACATGGCTAGCGAGACATCGAAATGGTTGTTGGAGTGCGAGCCCCAGGTCAGGTCAAACATCTGGCACAGCTGGGCCACTCGCACCGAGCCCTGCATGGTCCAAAAATGCGGATCAGCCAGTGGGATGTCGACCGATTGCAGCGACAGGGTGTGGGCTAATTCGCGCCAGTCGGTGGCCACCATATTGGTCGCTGTGGGCAGACCCGTGGCGCGGCGAAATTCGGCCATGACCTCGCGACCAGAGAACACTCCCTCGGCCCCGCAAGGGTCTTCGGCGTAGGCCAATTGCTGGTGTTTGTCACGGCACAGGCGTACGGCATCTTTGAGCAGCCAGCCTCCATTGGGGTCGAGCGTGATACGCGCCTCGGGGAAGCGTTCGTGCAGCGCCAGCACTGCCTCCATTTCTTCTTCGCCCCGCAGCACGCCGCCTTTGAGCTTGAAGTCTTGAAAGCCATAACGGGCCTGCGCTGCTTCGGCGAGCCGAACAATGGATGCCGCATCCAGGGCTTTTTCGTGGCGCAGACGCAGCCAGTCGTCTTCGGCGTCGGGCTCTGAACGGTAGGGCAGGTCGGTTTGGGTGCGGTCGCCCAGGTAAAACAGATAGCCCAGCACCGGCACGCGGTCGCGCTGCTGCCCCTCGCCCAGCAGCGCTGCCACTGGCACACCCATCAGCTGCCCGAGCAGGTCCAAAAGCGCGCTCTCGAGTGCGGTGAGAGCGTGTATGGCGACTCTGAGGTCAAAAGTCTGGTTGCCGCGCCCGCCGCTGTCGCGGTCTGCAAAGCGGCTTCGGACATCACCCAGGATCGCGTTGTAGTGGCCGATTTCTCTCCCCAGGAGCAGGTCGCCAGCGCCCTCTAGGGTTTGCCGGATTTGTTCGCCACCAGGCACCTCGCCCAGCCCGGTGCGCCCGGAACTGTCGCTCAGCAGCACCAGGTTGCGGGTGAAAAAAGGGCTGTGGGCGCCGCTCAGACTGAGCAGCATGCCGTCGCAGCCCGCCACCGGGATGACCTGCAGCCGGGTCAGGCGCGGCGTGCCGGTTTGGTGCAGGCTGGTGTGGGATGGGGCTGGGTTTGGCATAGGGGCAGGGCGTTCAAGTTGGGCGGGGAGGGTGCTAGGCGCTGATCGGGCCTGTTGCGTAGTCAGTCATCGTATGACCAAGCCGCTGAGCCTGGCTTTCTCGCAGGCGCTCCTTGCTGTTGCTCAGGTGGGTGCGCATGGCGGCGCGGGCGGCCTCGGCGTCTTGGTTGCGGATTGCGACAAAAATGCTTTCGTGTTCCTGGT
>CAMATS010000110.1 GCA_945861195.1 Rhodoferax sp. OV413 | reverse complement strand
ATGTTGCTGCCAATAAAGCCGGCAGCGCCGGTGACGATGATGCGGGTCATGTGAACAACTCCTCGTAGCTCAATGCAGCGGTACCGAACTTGCCCACCACCAAGCCGCCAGCCCGGTTCGACAAGGGCAGGGCCTGGCGCAGGCTTAGCCCGGCTGCCACCGCGGTGGCCAGGGTGGCGATCACGGTGTCGCCTGCACCGGTGACATCAAACACATCGCGCGCCTGTGCGCTGACATGCTCGGCACCCTGTGCGTCAAAGAGCGTCATGCCTTCTTCGCTGCGGGTCAGCAAAATAGCCTCCAGCTCAAGTTTCTGACGCAGGTTTTGGCACTTGTCTTGCAGCTCGGCCTCGGTCAGCCAGGGGCCGATCACCTGCTGCAATTCGGCTCGGTTGGGCGTGATCACAGTGGCCTCTCGGTAGCGTGAAAAATCGCTGCCTTTGGGGTCGATCAATATGGGTTTTCCAAGGGCGCGGGCCTGCGCAATCATGTCGCTGACATGGGCGAGGCCGCCCTTGCCGTAATCGGAAAAAAGCACCACCCGGTGCTCTTTGAGTAGCCGGGCGAAGCTCGCTGTTTGGGAGGCCAGCAACTCTGTCTTTGGGGTATTTTCAAAGTCCAGCCGCAGCAGCTGTTGTTGGCGCCCGATGATCCGCAGCTTGACGGTTGTTTTGAGGTCCGGATCCCGGCCAAAGTGGGTTTCTATGCCCGTGGCGGCCACCAGAGCTTCGAGCTTGCGGCTGGCCTCGTCATCGCCCACCACGCTCAGCAAGGAGGCCTTGGCACCCAGCGATACAACGTTGTAGGCCACGTTGGCAGCGCCCCCCTGGCGCTCTTCTTCGCGGGTGATGCGAACCACCGGCACTGGCGCTTCGGGCGAGATGCGTTCGACATTGCCGTACCAGTAGCGGTCCAGCATCACATCACCCACCACCAGCACGCTGGCCTGTTGAAGTTGTTGTTTGGTAAGCATCATCTGTGTCAAAGTTGTTCAGAGTTCTTCCACCCGCCGCACCGGGTAGCTGTCCCAGGCCTGGCAGCCCGGGCAGTGCCAAAAATATTGCTTGGCCTCAAAACCGCAGGTGGTGCAGCGGTAGCGGGTAAGTGGCTTGACGGCCTGGTCGAGGGCGCGCTGCACCTGGGGGTGAAACTGCTCCTGCTCGAGTTTCTCGCCGGCAATCCACTTGGCGGCGGCCACCAGCGAGGGTTCCCGCTCGAGGTGACGCACATACCAGTCGCGGGAACTTTGGCCGGGCTGGGGGCGGCTAGCGTCCAGGACGACGATGGCGTCAAGCAGGTCGAGCGACGGTGTTTGCGCGTAGCTGGCCTGCAGCAGCCTCAATGCTGGCTCCACCTGCGCGCAGGCCAGGGCACTCTCAGCCAGCGACCCGGCAATCAGCGGCAGTGCGGTAGGGGCGGCCTTCACACAGTCCATCAGCGCTTCAAAAGCCGCCGCTGGCGCGCCTTCTTGCAGGTGCAAGCGCGCCCGCTCCAGCCTTGGCCTGGGCGCCTTGGGCGCGGTGGCTGTGGCCTGCTGAAAAAGTGCGTGCGCGTTGGCGGTCTGGTTTGCGGCAAGTTGTGCGGCTGCCTGCTCGCACAGGTAATGGGCAAGGCGGTCCTCGAAGTTTCCCTGCCGGGATTGGGTCAGCTTGGCGGCGGTTTGTGCCGCCTGTACCCAATCGCTGCTGCGTTCGTGGTTGGCCAAGAGGGCGAGCCGGGCCTGGGCTTCGAAGGGCGTGTTCTCTAGCTTTTGCAGGGCCTCTTGCGCCCGGTCAATCAGGCCGGCCTTGAGGTAGTCCAGCGCCAGCGCATGCTGCGCCCGCTGTCGATCCAGCAGGCTTAAGTCGCCGCGCGACAGCAGGTGCTGGTGCACCCGAACGGCGCGCTCGTATTCGCCACGGCGTCGGAACAAGTTACCCAACGCAAAATGCAGCTCGGAGGTGTCCGGGTCGTTTTGCACAGCCTCAATGAAAGCGTCTATAGCCTGGTCTTGTTGCTCATTGAGCAGAAAGTTCAAGCCCTTGAAATAGGCCTTGGGCGCCAGGCGGTTGTCCATGCGCAACTGACGCAGGTCGAACCGCGAGGACAGCCATCCCAGCACAAAGGCCAGTGGCAGCGCCCACAGCAGCCAACTCAGATCAAAGTCCATGGGCAGCCGGATCAATCGGTACCGCTGCCGCCTGAGGGCTGGCAGCCTGGGGCTGGGTTTTAGCAGCTCGCAGGGCTGCCCTGCGCTGCCTCCACCAGCGCGGCACCATGCCCAGGGCGCCCACCGCCAAGCCCAAGGCAAAGGCCGTCAGAACCACCAACACTTGGGGCGCACGCCATTGCGTGCCAAAGAAAAAATGCACGGTGGAGTCGTGCTGGTTGTTCAGCGCGAAGGCAAAAAGCGTGAAAAATAGGGCGGCCTTGAGCGTCCATCTGAGCAGGCTCGCGAGCTGTTTCATGGTGTCCCCCGATGTGCCAACAATTCTAGCCCTGCACCTGCCCGGCCAACCGGCAAACGGGTGGTTAAGGCTTGGCCCGTCCCAACCTGGAGCTCAGGTTTTACGCTGCAGTTTGAGCTGGGGGGTTCGCTTGTCAACCGTTTCACGCAGGGCTTTGCCCGGCTTGAAGTGCAGCACCCGCCTCTCAGGAATGGCAACACTCTCGCCGCTGCGCGGGTTGCGGCCCTGGCGCGGCAGGCGGTGATTCACCGAAAAACTGCCAAAGCCACGGATCTCGATGCGGTTGCCGCGCACCAGCGCTTCATTCATGGCATCCAGAATGGAGCGCACCGCGAACTCTGCGTCGCGGTAGGGCAACTGGACGAAACGCTCGGCCAGCGCGTCAACAATGTCTGATCGGGTCATGGGCTGATTGCGCGTCCGCTCAGGTAATGCGGGTAGCCCTTACCTGAGCGGTTTGCACGCTTTTGCTGGTAGAGCCGGCTTAGTTGTTGTCCAACTTGGCGCGCAGCAGCGCCCCCAAGCTGGTCGTGCCGGCGTTTTCGCGTGCTGAGGCCTGGCTGAGGGTGGCCATGGCTTCGCTCTGATCAGCCGCGTCCTTGGCTTTGATTGACAACTGGATATTGCGGGTTTTGCGATCCACGTTGACCACCACCGCGGTGACTTCGTCGCCTTCTTTGAGCACATTGCGGGCATCATCGATCCGGTCCCGCGAGATTTCGCTGGCGCGCAGATAGCCGATGACCTCATCGCCCAGATCAATCTCGGCGCCACGTGCATCCACCATTTTGACCTTGCCGGTCACGACCTGGCCCTTGTCATTGATGGCGGCAAAGGTGGTGAAGGGGTCGGAGTCGAGCTGTTTGATACCCAGGGAGATACGTTCCCGGTCGACATCGACAGCCAACACAATAGCTTCCACGTCCTGCCCCTTTTTGTAGTTGCGCACGGCAGCTTCGCCGGGCTCGTTCCAGGACAGGTCGGACAGGTGTACCAGCCCGTCTATGCCGGCGGCCAGGCCGACGAACACACCAAAGTCGGTGATCGATTTGATCGGGCCTTTGACCCGGTCGCCGCGTTTGGTGTTCTGGGCAAATTCTTGCCACGGGTTGGCCCGGCACTGCTTCATGCCCAGCGAGATGCGGCGCTTGTCTTCGTCGATCTCCAGCACCATGACTTCGACTTCGTCGCCCAGCGCGACGATTTTGCTCGGCGCCACATTCTTGTTGGTCCAGTCCATCTCTGAGACATGCACCAGGCCTTCGATGCCGGGCTCGAGTTCCACAAACGCGCCGTAGTCGGCGATGTTGGTGATCTTGCCAAACATGCGCGTGCCTTGCGGGTAGCGGCGGTTGACGCCCATCCAGGGGTCGTCGCCCATTTGCTTGAGGCCCAGCGACACGCGGTTTTTCTCGGTGTCAAACTTGAGGATCTTGGCGGTGATTTCCTGGCCGGCGGTGACTACTTCGCTCGGGTGACGAACCCGGCGCCAGGCCATGTCGGTGATGTGCAGCAGGCCGTCAATCCCGCCGAGGTCGACAAAGGCGCCGTACTCGGTAATGTTCTTGACCACACCATGCACCACAGAGCCTTCTTTGAGGGTCTGCATCAGCTTGGCGCGCTCTTCGCCCATCGAGGCTTCCACCACGGCACGCCGTGACAGCACCACGTTGTTGCGTTTGCGGTCGAGCTTGATGACCTTGAACTCCAGGGTCTTGTTCTCGTACGGAGACAGGTCTTTGGTGGGCCGGGTGTCGACCAATGAGCCCGGCAGGAATGCGCGGATGCCATTGACCAAAACCGTGAGGCCGCCCTTGACCTTACCGCTGGTGGTGCCGGTGACGAATTCGCCGGTTTCCAGGGCTTTTTCCAGGCTCATCCAGGAGGCCAGGCGTTTGGCCGTGTCGCGCGACAGGATGGTGTCGCCGTAGCCGTTTTCGATGGAGCCGATGGCCACTGACACAAAATCGCCCACCTGGACTTCGATTTCGCCCTTGTCGTTTTTGAATTCTTCGAGCGGCACATAGGCCTCGGACTTGAGGCCGGCATTGACGACCACAAAACTGTGCTCAATACGCACCACTTCCGCGGTAATGACCTCGCCGGTGCGCATTTCAGTGCGCAAAAGGGATTCTTCAAACAGGGCGGCAAAAGATTCAGACATTTTTTGATTGCGGCTTGGACCGCGGTTAGGTTGTTGATCCGCTTCTGCAGAGCACCAATTGCGGTGCGAGATGACAGATGCGGGCCGTTTCGGCCTCTCAAATGGCTTTGAAAGGCTGTATGCCTTGCCACCAGCCCAACACCAGATCGCTTGATTGTTGTATCGAGAGATCCGAGTTGTCTAGCAACCGGGCGTCTTCGGCAGGCCTCAAAGGTGCTGCGCTGCGGGACATGTCCCGGGCGTCGCGCGCTTCCAGATCTGCTTGAAGGGCAGGCAGTGTAACCGAGATTCCCTGCGAAATCAGTTGCTTATGGCGACGCTGGGCGCGTTTCTGCGCGCTGGCAGTCAGGAAGATCTTGAGCCGGGCCTGCGGAAAAACCACTGTGCCCATGTCGCGTCCATCGGCCACCAGGCCGGGCAGTCGGGCAAAACTGCGTTGCAATGACAACAGTGCCTCGCGAACCTGGGGCAGTACTGACACGCGAGAGGCGTCCATGCCAGCTTGTTCGGTGCGTATGGCCGCACTGATATCGGCGCCGTCAAGCAACACGCGGTCGCGCTCAAAGCTGATGCGCAGACCCTTGGCCAAGGCGGCAAGCGCCGGCTCCTGCGATGCGTCCAGGGCCAGACCGGCTTGGCGGGCGGCCAGGGCGGTGATCCGGTAGAGGGCGCCCGAGTCCAAAAAGTGGTAGCCCAGTTGCGCTGCCAAGGCGGCGGCCAGCGTGCCCTTGCCCGAGGCAGTCGGGCCGTCGATGCAAATCACCGGCAGGCTGCCTACCGCAGCATGGGCCACGGAAAACAGCTGCTCAAAATAATTGGGAAAGGTTTTGGCGACGCATTTGGGGTCTTCGATGCGCACTGGCAGCCCGGCCGGGTTAAAAGCCGCCAGCGCGAAACACATGGCCATGCGGTGGTCGTCATAGGTGTGGATGCTGGCCGCGCGCCAGTCGGCCGCTGTGGCTGGGGCGGTGATGCGCAGAAAGTCGCTGCCTTCTTCCACCGTAGCGCCGAGCTTGCGCAATTCGGTAGCCATGGCGGTCAGGCGGTCGGTCTCTTTTACCCGCCAACTGGCGATGTTGCGCAAGGTGGTGGTGCCGCTGGCATAGAGCGCCATGATGGCCAGCGTCATGGCAGCGTCCGGAATATGGTTGCAGTCGAGGTCTATGGCTTTGAGTGGCCAGCCCTGGCCGGGTTCGCCGCGCTCGATGGCCAAGTAATTCGGACCGCTTTGTACTCGTGCACCCATCAAGCGGGCTGCTTCGGTGAAGCGGATGTCGCCCTGGATCGAGTCGGCCCCTAGCCCCGAAATATGGATGCCACGGGGTTCTTCCCGGCCAGCCGCAATCGCCCCCAGCGCAATGAAATAGCTGGCAGACGAGGCGTCGGCTTCCACGTGCAGGCTGCCCGGTGAGCGCAACCGGCTGCCTGCCGGTATGACGAACCGTTGCCAGCCCTGGCGCTGCACCTCAACCCCAAACCTGGCCAGCAAGTTGAGCGTGATCTCGACATAAGGGCGCGAGATCAGCTCGCCCACCACCTCTATCACGATGCGCCGATCAGCCACCAGAGGCAGTGCCATCAGCAAGGCCGTCAAAAACTGGCTAGAAACATCGCCACGCACCTGGATTGGCGTGTCGAGCTGCAGCTTGGGCTGGCCAATGCGCAGGGGCGGGTAGCCGGGCTGGCCGAGGTAGTCAATCTGGCAGCCGAGTTGGCGCAAGGCCTCCACCAAGTCGCCAATCGGGCGTTCGTGCATGCGCGGCACGCCGCGCAATTCAAAATCGCCGCCCAGTACTGCCAGTGCTGCCGTGAGCGGCCGAATCGCAGTGCCGGCGTTACCCATGAACAGCTCTGCCTGCTGGCAGGCCAGGCGCCCGCCAAGGCCGTCGATGTCGACTTGATTACCGACTTGGCGCACCCCGCAGCCGAGCTGGCGCAGGGCGGTGAGCATGACACGGGTGTCATCCGAATCAAGCAGATCATGCAGCCGGGTGCTGCCATGACACAGCGCCGACAGCAGCAGTACCCGGTTTGAGATGCTCTTGGAGCCAGGCAGCACCAGGCTGCCGCTGGCAGCAGCGAGGTGCGGTATGTCCAAATAAGCGTTGGCAAACATCAGCGCGCAACCGGCCCCATACGCCACTGGGCGCGTGTCTGGCTGGCCTGTTCGATCAGGCTCTCAAGGGCAGCACCGTCGGCATTGAGCATGGCCTGCTCCAGTGCCAGCAGGCTGGCGCGAAACTGCTGGCACTGCGCCAACACCTCGGCTTGGTTGACGCGCAAAATGTCTCGCCACATGCCGGGCTCGCTGGCGGCAATCCGGCTGAAATCTCGAAAGCCAGGCCCAGCAAGCCTCAAAAAATCTGCGCCCCGACTTTGCTGGGTAATCGAATTCACCAGCGCGAAAGACAGCAGGTGGGGCAGGTGGCTGATGGCCGCAAAAGCCGCATCGTGCGCCTGCGGCGTCATCTCCAGCACATGGCTGCCGATAGCCGACCAGACCGCCCTGGCCTTGGCCAACAGGGG
>CAMATS010000109.1 GCA_945861195.1 Rhodoferax sp. OV413 | reverse complement strand
GTGCTGGGCAAAGTGATCGGCGGGGGCATGCCGCTGGCCGCATTTGGCGCCAAGCGCGCGGTGATGGAGCAACTCGCACCGCTTGGGCCGGTCTACCAGGCCGGCACCCTGTCGGGCAACCCGGTGGCGACAGCCTGCGGCTTGGCGACATTGCATCAAATTAGCCAGCCCGGGTTTTTTGAGGTGCTGTCGCGCCAAACACGCCAGCTGGTGGAGGGCCTCCAAGCGGCGGCCAAGGCACACGGGCTGCCCTTCAGCGCTGACAGCGAGGGCGGCATGTTTGGTTTCTTTTTGTTGCCGCAACTGCCCAGCAATTACCCGCAGGTCATGACCACCAATGGCAGCCGCTTCAACCATCTGTTTCACGGACTGCTGGCGCACGGTGTTTATATTGCCCCAGCCCTCTACGAAGCCGGCTTTGTAAGTGCTGCCCACAGCAGCGCCGACATTGAGCACACCATTGCCGCTGCGGCTGCGGTTTTTGCTGAACTCGCAGCACTCTGAGACCTTGCACTTGTTACAGGCCTTTACAACTGCGCTCTTAAAGCCGGCCACCAGCGGGTCTAAACTGGTGACTTGTTACACGACGAACAGGAAATTGCCATGAAAGAAATCACCCTCCCCCTGTTGCTGGCTTTGGCCACCGGACTGTGCACCGCCCAGGAGGTCGGCCGCGTGATCAGCAGCACACCTGTGATACAGCAGGTCAGCATGCCGCGGCAGGTGTGTACCACCCAGCAGGTGACCACACCGGGCGCAAAATCTGGCGCAGGTGCTGCCATGGGTGCGATTGCCGGGGGCGCCATTGGCAACAATATTGGCGACGGAACCGGCCGCGTGATAGCTACCATGCTGGGCTTGGTGGGCGGCGCCATCCTGGGCGACCGGGTAGAGGGCGCAGCGCCAGCCCAGGTGCAAAATGTGCAAAGCTGCAACACCCAGACCTTTTACGAAAACCGCGTCATCAGTTACAACGTGGTCTACGAGTTCAACGGCAAGCAGTACAACGTCTCAATGCCCAGCGACCCGGGGCCTTTTATCAAGTTGCAAGTCAGCCCGATCAGCGCAGCACCGCTGGCACCGGCACCGACAGTCAGCTATGTGCAGTCCAGCACCACATTTGAAGAAGTGGTTTACGCGCGCCCAGCCCGCATCGTGACCCGTCCCCACCCGCATATTCGTTACTACGATGCGCCGCCCCTGGTCTTTAACCTTGAGTTAGGCCACCACGGTGGCAGCCGCCACGGCCACTGGCGCTGACTCGGTAGCCGCCTGGGGAGCGCTTGTCAGCCCAAGCAGAGCGCTGGCGCGGGCTGAGCCTCAGTGCCGAAAATGGCGCACACCAGTGAAAACCATGGCCACACCCTGCTCATCAGCAGCTGCAATCAACTCGTCATCGCGCAGGCTGCCACCGGGCTGAACCACGCAGCTTGCGCCGGCCGCGACCACGGCATCAAGGCCGTCGCGAAAAGGGAAGAATGCATCGCTTGCCACCACACTGCCCTGCAGGCTTAAACCAGAGTGCCCGGCCTTGATCACGGCAATGCGTGCTGAGTCAAGCCGGCTCATTTGCCCGGCGCCCACAGCCAAGGTCATACCGGCCTGGCAAAAAACAATCGCATTGCTTTTTACAAATTTCGCCACGCTCCAGGCAAACAACAGATCCTGCATCTGATCGGGTGTCGGTTGGCGCCGGGTGACAGGCCTCAAATCAGCCGGGCTGAGTGGGTGGTGATCAGCGGTCTGTATGAGCAGACCAGAACCAATGCGCTTGAGGTCCAGCGCATGACGGCCCTGCAACCAGGCACTCTCGCCCCCCGGGGGCAGGGCAATCTCAAGCAAGCGCACATTGGGCTTGGCCTGAAACAGTGCCAGCGCTTGCGCGGTGTAAGCCGGCGCCATCAGCACTTCGACAAATTGCTTGGAGATCTCCAGCGCGGCAGCCTCATCCAGTGTGCAGTTGAGCGCAATGATGCCGCCAAAGGCCGAGCTGGGGTCAGTTTGCCAGGCGCGTTTGTAAGCGCTCAGCGCATCCGCACCCAGTGCGACGCCGCAGGGGTTGGCATGCTTGACGATGACACAGGCCGGTGTTGAAAAACCTTTGACGCATTCCCAAGCCGCGTCCGCATCGGCGATATTGTTGTAGGACAGTGCCTTTCCTTGCAACTGTCGCGCCGTCACCAAGGAGCCCGGTGCTGGGTTCAAATCACGGTAAAGCGCCGCTTGCTGGTGCGGATTTTCGCCGTAGCGCAAATCTTGGAGTTTGACGAATCGGCCGTTGTACTGGCCTGAAAACTGCTGCGGCGGCTCGCCGGCCCCTGGCAGGGCCTGGACAGACAAGTAATCGCTAATGGCGCCGTCGTACTGGCTGATGCGGTTGAAGGCCGCCACCGCCAGCGCAAACCGGGTGGAAGCAGACGGGCTGGCCGCCGCCTGCAACTCGGCCAGCACCGCCGGGTACTGCGCGGGATCGGTCAACACGGTCACATCTTTCCAGTTTTTGGCAGCGCTGCGAACCATGGCCGGGCCGCCGATGTCAATGTTCTCGATCGCTTCTTCGAGCGTGCAATCAGCCCGCGCCACCGTGGCCTCAAACGGGTAGAGGTTTACCACCAACAGGTCGATCTTCTCGATCCCATGGGCGGCCAGAGCGGCCATGTGGGCCGGCAAGTCGCGCCGAGCCAGCAGGCCGCCGTGCACACCTGGGTGCAGTGTTTTGACCCGTCCGTCGAGCATTTCAGGAAAACCGGTCAACTCGGCCACCTCCGTGACCGGCAGGCCCTCTTGCGCCAGTAACTTGGCCGTACCACCAGTGGAGATCAGGCGAACGCCAAGGGCGTGCAGCCCCTGCGCGAAAGCAACAATGCCGGTTTTGTCGGATACAGACAGCAGTGCGTTCATCACAGGCAAGAGCTCAATGGGGGCGGAGGTAGCGGCTTGGCGAGCGGCTCAAACGGCTACTCGACGAGTTTGTGTTCCAGCAATTTTTTGCGCAGCGTGTTGCGGTTCAAACCCAGCCACTGAGCGGCACGCGACTGGTTGTTGTCAGTGTGCCGAAGCACCGTCTCAAGCAGGGGTTTTTCCATGGCGTTGAGCAGCATGTCGTACATGCGATCAGGCTCGGCACCCTGCAAATCTCGCAGGTAAGCCTCCATGCTGCTGCGCACGCAATCTTCGATCAATTTCTTGCTCATTGGGCCATCTCCAGTGGCTGCTCACGCTGGGCCAGCACGCTGCTCGTTACCGCTGGCAATCGGTCCATGCCTTGGTTGATGTGATCAAGGTAGTCGCTCACAGCCAGCACCTGCCGCTGGCAGTCGTCTATCAGGTTCAAGTGGCGACGAAAATCTTCCGCACCGGGCAGGCCCTTGAGGTACCAGCCTATATGCTTGCGTGCAGTGCGCACCCCCAAATAATCGCCGTACAGCGTGTAGTGATCATGCAGATGCTCGCGCAGCAGATGTCGCACTTCGGCCACCAAGGGCGGCGCCAGCAGTGTGCCGGTGGCCATGAAGTGGGCAATTTCCCGAAAAATCCAGGGCCTTCCCTGCGCTGCCCGGCCCAGCATGATGGCGTCGGCTCCGGTCGCTGCCAACACCGCCCGGGCTTTGTGCGGGCTATCGATATCGCCGTTGGCAACCACTGGCACCCGAACTGCGGCCTTTACCGCGGCCACCGTGTCAAACTCAGCCAAGCCACCATAGCCCTGCTCGCGGGTGCGGCCATGCACTGCGATCATCTGCACGCCAGCCCGCTCAGCGGCGAGGGCCAAGCGCACCGCATTTTTGTGCGCCTGGCACCAGCCTGTGCGCATCTTCAGGGTGACCGGCACGCCGTGGGGTGCGCAGGCAGCGACCACCGCCTCAACAATGGCCAGGGCCAGCGGCTCATCTTGCATCAGTGCCGAGCCGGCCCAGGTGTTGCATACCTTCTTGGCGGGACACCCCATGTTGATGTCAATGATCTGGGCGCCGCGGTCGATGTTGTAGCGCGCTGCATCAGCCATCATGGCTGGCTCGGTACCCGCAATCTGCACCGCAATCGGACCCGGCTCACCCTCGTGGTTAAGCCGGCGCGAAGTCTTGAGCGTAGCCCACAGGTCGGGTCTGGAGGTCACCATTTCACTGACTGCGTAAGCGGCGCCGAGTTGGCGACACAGCTTGCGAAAGGGCCGATCTGTCACGCCCGCCATGGGTGCAACAAAAAACCGATTGGGCAGTACGAATTGGCCAAGCTTCATTGGATCGGGTGCAAGACTGATACAGGAGGGAGCGGGGTGTTGAGAAGAACCGAGGTGTGGACAAATTCTAGCCGCGCAAAATCCCAGCAACTGAAATAGCGCCAACAGCAACCGAAAAACGCCTGCCTATACTCGAGGCTTCATGGACGTATGGATTGACCAACTGCTGGCTTTGCTGGCCCTGCCGAAGTATGGCTTGAGTGCCGTTGCTGTGGTGTCCTTCATCTCTGCCACGCTGCTGCCCATGGGCTCAGAGCCGGTCGTGTTTGGCTTGGTCAAGCTCAATCCAGAGCTGTTTTGGCCCACCATGCTGGTCGCCACAGGCGGCAACACCTTGGGTGGCGCGGTGAGCTGGGCCATGGGCTGGGCCTCGCACAAGGTGGCCGATAAATACCGCTTGCCGAGCCATGTTCGGGCCTTGCGCTGGCTAGAACAGATCGGACCGCGGGCCTGTCTGCTGGCCTGGTTACCCCTGGTGGGTGACCCGCTGTGCGCCGTGGCCGGCTGGCTGCGCCTGCCCTTCTGGCCCTGCATTCTGTACATGGCAGTGGGCAAGTTTTTGCGCTATGTTCTGTTGACGGCCGCACTGCTGTGGGTATTTCCATCGGCGGTGACAGGCTGAGAGCGCAGGCCCGCCATGGGAACGACCAATGGCCCTGAGGATGGGTCAATCGTGCGCTGGTGGATTCAGTGAACGTGCCTGTGGTGAATGTCCGGGTAGTGCGGGTGGCTATGGGTCATTGCAGCGTGTTTGTGCCGGTGGCTGTGACGGCCTGGGCCGCGCCAGCCTGGTTCATGCTCATGCTGATGGTGTTCATCATGGCTGTGTTCGTGCTCATGCTCCATCTCCTCGTGGACATGTTCATGCCAATGGTTTTCGGTCAGGTGCAGCCACACGCCCACAGCCATCAAGGCGGCGGCGATCCAAAACCCTAGGGACGTGGCTTCTGAAAAAACCACCACAGCCACTGCGGCGCCAATGAAAGGCGCGGTTGAAAAGTAGGCCCCGGTGCGAGCCGCGCCCAGGCCACGCAAGGCCAGGACAAACAGCACCAGACTGATGCCGTAACCCAAAAGGCCCGCCACCAAGGTGGCACCCAAGATTGGCATATTGGGCAATGCGGCGCCCATGCCCAGGGCCAGCGCCGTGTTGACGGCGCCCGCCATCAGACCCTTGGTACCCGCCACAAAGAGTGCATCCGACGCGGACACTTTGCGCGTGAGGTTGTTGTCAATGGCCCAGCACAAGCAGGCCAGTGCCACGAGTGCAGCGCCCCTCGCACTGGACGGCGAACCCGCATCGGCTTGCCAGCCCAATGCCAGCCCACCGGCCACGATGGCCAACATCCCCCAAACTATGCGCCTGTCAGCGTTCTCTTTGAACACAAGCCACGCCATCAGGGCGGTCAGCACTGCCTCAAGGTTCAACAAGAGCGATGCGGTGGCCGCGCTGCTGGCTATCAACCCGTACATCAGCGCCACCGGCCCCAGCACACCGCCAAAAAATATCGCCCCCAACAACCAGGGCCAGTCATTTTTTGCCAGTCCTGAGGCCTTGAAACCGCCATCGCGCACAAGCCGTGTCAGCGTCAACCCCAAGCCGCTGCCCAGGTACAACAGCCCAGCCAGCAACACGGGCGGTATCTCACCGGCCAGCCACTTGGCCAATGGCGTGCTTGCCCCGAACAGGGCCGCAGCGCCAAGGGCGTAAACGATATCTCGATTCATCGGCTCATCGACAGTCCAGCGCACCAAGGGCCAGCGACAGGGTGAGGGCTGGGCCGCTCCGCCGATGATTCGGCCAAGAACATCCGGCCTGCCGGCTAACCCTCAACATACGGCAGCAGCGCCTTGGCCGCCTCAATCCGCAGGCCCAGCGCCACCGCCGGGTCCTGCACCACTGCCAGTAAAAAGGCCTTGGGCGCCAGCTGCTCTCTCATGGCCACTGGCGCGCAGCTTGGCACATCGCCTGGCGGCTCAAATGGCCGCTTCGTCGGTGCGACTGACCTCAAACGGGCCAGCGCGGCCGCAAAGGCAGCGGCTTTGATGGACTGCAGCCCCGCCAGCACGCTGGCCTGGGCCTCGGGGCTGGGGGGCTGGTCCAGCCAGGGTTCGTCGGCAAAGATGGGGGCCAGGTCGGGCGCCACAAAAGCCGACCAGTAGCCGGTGGCCAGTTGCTGGCTGGGTACCGGCAGCGCGGGCTGTGACGCAGGTGCTGCCAGCGCGGGCGTGAGGCGGATGCGTTGCGGCGCCACCTCGGCAAGGTAATGCCGCCGCAGTGCCTCCAAAAACGCTGCCGCCTCAGCCAGGGGCACCGGCTCGGCAAGTGATAGCCACAGTTGGTAGCCGTCCACCCCCGAGACCATGACGGCGGGTGCCGGCAAGGCCAGGTCGGTCTGCAGCCCGCGCCACACCGGGGACAGCAGGCCCCAGTCGGCCGGCCGGGCCAGCTCCAGCACCAGGGCACGTACCAGGCCTTCTGGCGCCAAGTACAGGCGCTGAAGCTCGGTTTGCAGTGGGTTCATGGCAGGGCGGACGAGCCGGCAGTGGCCACCAGGCTCAGGAACTGAACAGAAAGTTCATCACGTCGCCATCTTTGACGACATAGTCCTTTCCCTCAGCGCGCATCTTGCCCGCGTCCTTGGCGCCTTGTTCGCCCTTGAAGGTGATGAAGTCGTCGAAGGCGATGGTCTGGGCGCGGATGTAGCCTTTTTCGAAGTCGGTGTGGATCACACCGGCGGCCTGCGGCCCGGTGTCGCCGACATGAATGGTCCAGGCGCGCACTTCCTTCACGCCGGCGGTGAAGTAGGTCTGCAAGCCCAGCAACTTGTAGGCCGAGCGTATCAGCCGGTTCAGGCCGGGCTCGCTCTGGCCCAGCTCTTCGAGGAACATCTGGCGGTCCTCGTCGCTCATGTCGGCCATCTCGGCCTCCATCTTGGCGCAGATGGCAACCACAGGGGCTTTTTGGGCGTCGGCGTA
>CAMATS010000108.1 GCA_945861195.1 Rhodoferax sp. OV413 | reverse complement strand
GAGAAGTCCGCCAGCTTGCGCATCGATTGAAGCTGGCGCTTCGACGATAAAAATGCCTCCTTCACTGGGGTGATCGCCCTGACTCTTTTGGCGCTGGCCGCCTGGGCCTTATGGACGCCAGACCTGGCCCGCACCGCTCTGGAGCAGCGCTGCTTGCAGGCCCCCAGCGATATGGTGCAGGTGCTGGGCACCAGGTTGCATGTGCGTGAGAGCGGCCCCAAGGACGCGCCTGCCGTGCTGTTGCTGCATGGTTTTGGTTCGAGCCTGGAGACCTGGGAGACTTGGACCCCAGCGCTGTCAGCCGGGTTGCGCGTGCTGCGAATAGACCTGCCTGGCAACGGACTGAGTCCGCCAGACAGTCGGCAAGACTACAGCGATACGCGCAGCATCGCACTGATCAGCGCCCTGCTGGACGCGCGCGGCATCCAGAAAACCCATGTGCTTGGTCACTCGATCGGCGGGCGCATCGCCTGGACTTTTGCAGCCACCGAGCCGCAACGCGCAGACAAGTTGGTGCTGCTCGCCCCAGACGGGTTTGCCAGCCCGGGTTTTGCCTATGGGGTCGCGCCCAAGGTGCCCGCCACGCTGGGCCTGATGCGCTGGACCTTGCCGCGTTGGCTGCTGCGCATGAACCTGGCCGCCGGCTATGCCAAGCCCAAAGCCTTGAGCCAAGACGCACTCCAGCGTTATCACGATTTGATGCGAGCGCCCGGCGCACGCCAGGCAATGCTCTTGCGCCTGCAGCAAACGGTGCTGGTCGATCCGGTGCCGCTGCTCAAGCGCATCACAGCGCCCACGCTGCTGGTGTGGGGGCGTGATGACGCCATGATCCCTTTCAGCAACGCGGCCGACTACCAACGCGCCCTGGCCCACCCGACCCTGGTGCCGCTGGAGGCCATGGGCCACCTGCCCATGGAAGAAAGCCCGCAACAAGCCCTGCCGGCAGTGCTGCAATTTTTAACGAAGACCGATGCCTAAGACTGATTTACCCACCGTGATCGTCACCGGCGCATCCTCAGGGGTGGGCCTGTATGCCACCCAGTCCCTGGTGGCGCGGGGCTGGCATCTGGTCATAGCCTGCCGCGACCTGGACAAAGCCCGCCGCGCCTGCGAAACGCTGGGCATAGCGCCTGAGCAGGTGACACTGCTCAGGCTGGACCTGGGCTCGCTGGCCGCGGTGCGCAGTTTTGCAGCAGACTTTTCGGCAGCTGGCCTGCCACTTGACGCGCTGGTATGCAATGCGGCGGTCTATTTACCGCGTCTGCAACAAGCCCAGCGCTCCCCCGAAGGCTTTGAAATCAGCGTCGCCACCAACCACTTTGGGCATTTTTTGCTAAGCAAGTTGCTGTTGCCGGCGCTTCAACGCTCGCGGCATGCCCAGCCCCGACTGATCACGCTGGGCACAGTCACCGCCAATTCGGAAGAGTTTGGCGGCAAGGTACCGATCCCGGCGCCGGCCAATCTGGGTGACTTATCAGGCCTGAAAGCCGGTTTCCTGGCCCCGGTGGCGATGATCGACGGACGGCCTTTCAAACCCGGCAAGGCCTACAAAGACAGCAAGCTGTGCAACATGATGATGAGCCGCGAGTTCCACCGCCGCTACCACGACAAGACCGGGATTGTGTTCAACACGCTTTACCCGGGCTGCGTGGCCGACACCGCATTGTTTCGGGACACACCGGCCTTGTTCCGCACCATCTTCCCCTGGTTCCAAAAAAACATCACCAAAGGTTATGTCAGCCAAGAACTGGCCGGCGACCGGGTGGCGCAAGTGGTGATTGACCCCGAGTTCAGTCAGTCGGGCCTGCACTGGAGCTGGGGGAACCGTCAGCGCGCCGGCCGAGCGCCATTCGCCCAGCCCTTGTCGGAACAGGCCATCAGCCTCGAGCGCGCCGCCACACTGTGGACGCTGAGCGAACAATTGACGGGCAGCGCATCGATCTAAAACCGCCCTTTTGACTACCCTGCCGATCACAAAAGCCCATCGGCTAAACCAAAAGCTGCAACTTACAGCAACAAAAACCTGGCCCAACCCAGCGCAGGCAGCCGCAACGCCGGGAACTGGACGCATGCCTGGGCGGCTGTGGCTTGCCCAGGTGTGCTGCTGGCTCAGGGGCTGGAGCCTGCTAGAAGAGGCTCAGCGCTATCACCCTGATTCTTGAGCGCCAATGCGGCCTCGTACAGCGTGTTGCGCGGCGCGTCACTGATCTCAGCGGCCAGGCGGACGGCAGTTTTGAGAGGCAGCTCAGCCAGCAACAGGCGCAGTAACCGCTGCTGCGCTGCGGAATCTTCAGGCACAGCCGCCGGGTGGAGAACAATGACAAATTCGCCACGGCAGCGGTTTGGCTCTTGGCCCAGCCACTGCCCAAATGTGCCTGCGCTCAACGTGGTGATTTCCTCAAACTGTTTGGTCAGCTCCCGCCCAACCGTCAGGGGCCGCTCGCCCAACACCGCCAGCGCAGCTGCCAGCGCCTCGATGCGATGGGGGGCCTCCAGCAGCACAATCGCTTGCGTTTGCTGCGCCAAGGCCGCCACAGCCAAGGCCCGTTCGCCGCGTTTGCTTGGTAAAAAACCAAGGAACACAAAACCGGCTTGTTGATCGTCTCCCGCAGCAAGGCCCGCCACGCTCAAGGCGGTGGTGATGCTGCAGGCACCTGGTAGCGGAACGACCAGCAGGCCGGCCGCGCGCACCGCCCCGACCAAGCGGGCTCCCGGGTCGCTGATGGCCGGCGTGCCGGCATCGCTGACACAGGCCACGCGCTGGCCCTGTTGCAAACGCCCGATCACCTCTTGCGCCGCCTGTACCTCATTGTGCTGGTGCACTGCCATCAGTTGGGCGCCGCTTTTGTCGATGCCGTAGGCTCGCAGCAGGGCCTGCGTGTGGCGGGTGTCCTCACAGGCTACCGCGTCAGCCAGTGCCAGCACATGCAAGGCGCGCAGGGTAATGTCGGCTAAATTACCAATGGGCGTAGCCACCACATAGAGGGCGCCGGGCGGATAATTCTGTCCAGCCGCCGCCTTGCGAGCGGCGTCCAGGGCAGCGGCATAGTGGGAGCTCAATGGTTTTCCTTCACGACAAGGCGAGAAACGGGGGGCCGAGCACCAAACAGCTCGGCGACGCGGCCGAAGAGGCGGCACTGCAACATTTGCAGCGCGCCGGTCTGCGGCTGTTGCAACGCAATTATCGAACGCCCGGGCGCGGCGGCGGTGAAATTGACCTGATCATGCATGCGCCTGACGGCACTCTGGTGTTTGTTGAGGTCCGCAAAAGGGGCAATAGCCGCCATGGCGGCGCTGCAGCCAGCATCAGTGTCATCAAACAGCGGCGCATTGTGTTTGCGGCACGCCACTACCTGCTGCGACTCGCCACACTACCGCCCTGCCGCTTTGATGTGGTGTTGCAAGAACCACAAGGCCTGCAATGGCTGCAAGCAGCCTTCGAGGCCAGCTGAGCCGGGTATCATTCAGCCATGCTTGAGCAACGCATTCAACAACATTTTATTGACAGTGCCGACCTGAAATACCAGTGTGCCGAGGCACTGAGCCGGCCCATTGCTGCGGCGGTGCAGGCTCTGCTAACCTGCGTGACCGGTGGCGCCAAAGTGCTGGCATGCGGCAATGGTGGCTCGGCCGCCGACGCTCAGCATTTTGCGGCCGAGTTCGTTGGTCGCTTTGAAAGAGAGCGCCCCGAGCTAGCCGCGCTGTCGCTAACCACTGACAGCTCCATCATCACCGCGATTGCCAATGATTACGATTTCAGAAGCATTTTTTCGCGTCAGGTGCGCGCTCTGGGCCAATCCGGCGACGTTCTGCTGGCCATCTCCACCAGCGGCAACTCGGCCAATGTTCTGGCCGCCATTGAAGCAGCCCATGAGCGCGACATGGTGGTGGTCGGCTTGAGCGGGCGCGGTGGTGGCAAGATGACTCTTGCACTGCGCGATACCGATGTGCATATCTGCGTACCCCACGAACGCACGGCCCGCATCCAGGAAGTTCATATTTTGGCTCTGCACTGCCTGTGCGATGCGGTCGACGCCCAATTACTCGGTGACCAAGAAAGCAACCCATGAAACAATCCAAACCCAACAAGCTTCGAACCATCGCCCTGGCGGTCCTGCTCGCCACTGGGCTGAGCGCATGCGCCCCAGTGATCGTCGGCAGCGCCCTGGTCGGCTCGCTGGTGGCCACCGACCGGCGCACCCCCGGAGCCCAGCTCGAAGACGAGGGAATCAAGTCGCGCGCTACCAGCCGCGTACGCGAAGTTCTGGTGGAGCGGGCCAACGTGAACATTACCAGCTACAACCGCTATGTGCTCATCACCGGCGAGGTACCCAACGCCCAAGACATCCAATTGGTCGAGCAAGTTGTTCAAAAAGTAGAGAATGTTCGCGGCACTTTCAATGAGCTGAGCGTCTTGGGGAACACCACCCTGACCCAGCGCTCCAGCGACTTACTGGCCACTGGCCGGGTCACAGCAGCCTTTATCGACGCGCGGGACCTGTACGCCAACGCGTTCAAAGTGGTTACTGAGCGCGGCACGGTGTACCTGCTGGGGCGGGTTACCAAACGCGAGGCCGACCGCGCCACTGAAATTGCCAGCACAACCACCGGCGTGCAAAAAGTGGTGCGCATGCTTGAGATCATTTCCGAAGAAGAGCTGCAATCCCTGCTGCCCAGGCAGCAAAAGCCTTGAGGCTAGGCCTCAGGCCCAAAAGCCGGGTTTAGCCACGCTTGCGGGCCTGCCGGATGTCGGCGTTGGATCGGCCTGCTCCAGGCTGGTGGCGGGCGCTTGAGTCGCATGGTTCGGGGCTGTAGCTGGCAACGCCGTGCTGTTTTTATTTAAATTAGCCGCGCTGGGGTTTTTGACCACACGGTTTTTTACAAGGGGCATGTCATGAAATTAACTGGCGGTTGTTACTGCAAAGAGATTCGTTACTCCTATGAGGGGGACATCAAAGCCTCTTTGCAATGCCATTGCAGGGAGTGTCAATACATTACTGGTGGGCACCCAAACGCGATTGTGATCTTTGACCTTGAGGGATTCAACTACGAAAAAGGAACTCCTTCATCCTTCAAACGCACTGACTTAGAAAGGCCGGTCACTCGTTTCTTCTGCCCAACCTGTGGAACCGCAATAGGGACACAAACACCAATGAGGCCCGGTGCCATGGTGGTGAAGGTCGGCACCTTAGATGACCCCTCTGTCTACAAGCCCCAAATTGCTATCTTCACTGTGGACAAACAAGCCTTCCACCACATACCCGACGATGTAAAAGCATTTGAACGCCGGCCAGGGTAGAGATAGAGGGCAACCGGATTACCAGCAAAGAACTTGCTACCTTGCTACTCAGGCCAGCTCAGCCCCGCCCCCATGCATAACACTGCACCGCCTCCAGCGCGTGTGCGGTGCAGGCCATGTCAACGATGGAATCGGCTAGCCTGCCTGGTGCGCTTTACCGCAGCCGCTTGATCAAGCTCGACGTGTCCCAGCGCTGCCCACCGAGCTGCTGGACATCGGCATAAAACTGGTCAACCAGCGCTGTCACCGGCAGCCGGGCACCGTTGCGCTTGGCCTCGTCTAAGACCAGGCCCAAGTCTTTGCGCATCCAGTCCACAGCAAAGCCAAAGTCAAATTTGCCGGCCACCATGGTTTTGCCACGGTTGTCCATTTGCCAGCTTTGTGCCGCACCCTTGCCTATCGCCTCAAGCACTTGCACCATGTCTAGCCCGGCCTGCTCGCCAAAGGCGATGGCCTCACTCAGGCCCTGTACCAGGCCGGCTATGCAGATCTGGTTCACCATTTTGGCCAACTGCCCGGCGCCGCTGCCGCCAAGCAGGGTGACCGCCCGGGAAAACGCCATGGCGGGCGCCTGCATGGCGGTAAAAGCATTGGCTTCGCCGCCACACATCACGGTCAGCAGTCCATTTTGGGCGCCCGCCTGACCACCCGACACAGGGGCATCAACAAATTGCAAGTCCCGCGCTTTGGCCAGTCCCTGGAGCTCGCGAGCCACACTGGCCGAGGCGGTGGTGTGGTCAATAAAGACAGCGCCCACTGCCATACCAGCAAAAGCGCCCTGCTCTCCCAGGGTAACGCTGCGCAGATCGTCGTCATTGCCTACGCAGCAAAAAACCAGGGCAGCACCTCGGGACGCTTGGCGCGCTGTTGGCGCCTCACCAACGCGGCCTGTGCCAGCGAATTCAGCGCACCATGCGGCTGATTTGCTCGCTGTGCGGTTTTAAACCTTCACCTGGTGGCCAGCCAGCGCCAAGTGCCCCGCCATGGGATACCCCATCACGCCAAGGCCTAAAAAAGCCACCTTCAGTGGGGGCGTTGAATCGTATGTTTTGGGTTTGATGCTGGTCATAGGTGGTTTTAAAAAGTTAACAGGTTTTTGGTGCCGGCAGTCAGATCCCTGGATTTGCTGCGCTGGCTGTGGAGCTTGATTTGCAGGCGCAAGTCATTGACCGAGTCGGCGTTGCGCAGGGCGTCGTCATCGCTGATAGCCTCCGCTTCGAAGGCCTCAAACAGGGCCAGGTCGAAAGTTTGCATGCCCTGGTTGCGGCTTTTTTCATGGCACCTTTGATGCCTTTGACTTCGCGCTGCGTGACCATGCAGGTCTTGTGCAAGTGCACAAACTCGATCGTGGTCTCCAACTCGCCGAGCTGGCGCTCGCTCATCACAGCGCGGACCAGGGCTGCGGTGTGCTCTGGGCTGAGCTGGTCTGGCGAGCGCTTGGCCATCTCGCCATCCACCTTGATGGCCGGCCGAAAACCCGCGTTTATGAAAAAATCGCTGCTGTTCTTCTCGAGCATCAATTTAAGCAATTCGCCAATGAGGTCAGCAGCTTGGAGGGTTTGCATGGCGTTATTTCTCTGGCCCCTTGGTCGGCCTAAGCGGCAAAGTTTTCCGGGCTCTTGGCCTTGGTACGCGCCTCTGCTGGACTGACCAGATTTCGCTTGACCAGGTCTGCCAATGACTGGTCCAGCGTCTGCATGCCCCAGCTGTTACCGGTCTGAATTGTGGAGTACATCTGCGCCACCTTGGCCTCACGAATCAGGTTGCGAATGGCGTTGGTGCCGAGCATGATCTCATGCGCAGCAACCCGGCCCTGTCCATCTTTGGTTTTGCACAGGGTTTGCGAGATCACCGCCTGCAGCGACTCTGAGAGCATGGCGCGGACCATTTCTTTTTCCTCGGCAGGAAACACGTCAATGATGCGGTCTA
>CAMATS010000107.1 GCA_945861195.1 Rhodoferax sp. OV413 | reverse complement strand
AAACCCTGTCAAACATCGGGGGTGGCTCTGGTGGCGTGGCGGTAGTCGGCCGATTCATCGTGGGTGGGGGCACAGGTGTGGGCAATCGAGGAGGCCGCAGCTCAAAAACGGGCCACGCCGTAGCTGTTGGCTTGCAAGACCCGGGTGCGCCCCTCACGGCAAATCGACAGGGTCATAGCCAGCACCCGGCGTGTATCACGCGGATCGATCAGACCGTCGTCATACAGGCGGGCGGTTCCGGCCAGGGCCTGGGACTCGCGGTCAAATTGGCCCATCACCGCAGCTTCCATGGCAGCAAATTTGCGTTCCTCTTGGGGGCTAGGTTGGCGCCCCTCCTTGATGATTTTTTCGCGGTTGACAATCGACAGCACCTTGGCCGCCTGCTCGCCGCCCATGACGGCGGTGCGCGCATTGGGCCAGGCAAAAATAAAGTCAGGCCGAAAGCCCCGCCCCGACATGCCGTAATTACCTGCGCCAAAGGATGCGCCTATCACCACCGTGATGCGGGGCACCCGCACATTGGCCACCGCCTGAATCATTTTGCTGCCGTGCTTAACGATGCCACCCTGCTCGCTCTCGGTACCCACCATGAAGCCGGTTGTGTTCATCAAAAATACCAGCGCAATATTCCCCTGGTCGCACAACTGCATGAACTGCGCGGCTTTGGTCGCGCCCTTGGCTGTGATGGGGCCGTTGTTGCCAACAATGCCCACCGCCATGCCGTGAATATGGGCCCGGCCACAAACCGTGTGGCTGTCGTATTCGGTCTTGAAATCCAAAAACTCGCTGCCGTCCACAATACGGGCAATCACCTCACGGCAATCATAGGGCTGGCGGTAGTCCAGCGGCACCACGCCGCACAGCTCCCCGGGGCTGTAAAGCGGTGGCCGCACCGCTGTTTGGGACAACGCCGGGCGATGTTTGCTCCAGTCCAGGCTGGCCAGAATCTCGCGCGCGAGGCGTATGCCGTCGGCATCGCTCTCGGCTAGGAACTCACTGGTACCGCTGACCTGCGAATGCATTTCGGCGCCGCCGAGCTCCTCGTCTTCGGCGATCTCTCCGGTAGCCGCTTTGGGCAACGGTGGGCCGGCCAAAAATACTTTGGCGTTTTTGCGCACCATGATGGTGTAGTCTGAGAGGCCCGGCACATAGGCCCCACCCGCGGTGCTGGAGCCGTGCACCACGGTGATTTGCGGAACACCGGCTGCGGACAACAAGGCCTGGTTGGCAAAGGTGGTGCCGCCGTCGATAAAGATGTCGGCTTGGTACAGCAGGTTGGCGCCACCCGATTCCAGCAGGCTGATGATGGGCAGCTTTTGCTTCATGGCAATGTCCTGCATGCGCAGGCTTTTGCGCAGACCCCAGGGCGTGATCGTGCCCCCCTTGATGGCACTGTTGGAGGCAGTCACCATGGCCCGCACGCCGCACACATAGCCGATACCGCAAATGCTGTTGCCCCCGGCCAGCGAGCCATCCTTGTCGTCATGCTGCTGGTAACCGGCCAGAGTGGAGATTTCCAGAAACGGTGTGCCGCGGTCGAGCAGCAGGTTGACGCGCTCGCGCGGCATCAGTTGGCCACGCTTGTGAAATCTGGGTTTTTTCTCGGCCTCGGCGGCCCGCACCCGACCTTCGACCGCACGAACCTGCGCCAACGCCCCCAGCATGTCATCGCGGTTGCGCACGAAAGCCCGGCCAAGCGTGTCAAGCTGGCTCTCTATCACTGACATCGACAAACTCCTCGGTATGCTGCCAAGCTGGTGTCAGGGCCTGCCCAATCTGCCGGCATGACCAGCGCAGGCACGGTCTGCCCCCATCTTATAAGAACTCAGCCCAGGCCCGGCTTGAGCTGATAAGACATTGAACAAAGAGTTTTCAGCGCCTAAAAAAACTCTGCAGTGAAAGGCCGTCACCGCGAAGGCGCCGTCGATAGAATGAAAGCGTCTCAAGGAGAACCCGTGTGAATGGTGCCGAAAGTCTTGTACACAGCCTGATCAATAGCGGCGTGGAATTGTGTTTTGCCAACCCCGGCACCAGCGAGATGCATTTCGTTGCAGCGCTCGACCGCATCCCCGGAATGCGCTGCGTTCTGGGCCTGCAAGAGAATGTAGTCACTGGCGCTGCGGATGGCTATTGGCGCATGACTGGCAAGCCTGCGGTAACACTGCTGCATTGTGGCCCTGGCCTCGCCAATGGCTTGGCCAACCTGCACAATGCCCGGCGTGCCCGCTCGGGCATCGTGAATTGCGTGGGTGACCAGGCAAGCTACCACCGACCCTTTGATGCGCCACTGACTGCCGATACCGAGGGCTTAGCCCGCAGCGTCTCGCACTGGGTTCGAACCAGCGCGAAGGCCCCCGAGGTTGGCGCAGATGCCGCAACTGCAGTGCATGCGGCACGCACCTCGCCGGGGCAGATCGCCACCCTGATCCTGCCCTCTGACACCTGCTGGGATGAGGGCGGCGTGGTAGCCGATGCCCTGCCCTTGCACAGCGTGCCCCAAACCGATATGCAGGCCGTGCGCGATGCGGCGCGCGTGCTTCGGCACAAGACCAATGTACTCGTGCTGCTGGGCGGAACTATGGGCACCAGCGAGGGGGCGCAGATCCAGGCCAACCGCATTGCCTTGGCGACCGGTGCCAGGCTGCTGGGCGAAACCTCCAACGCGAAGTTCCAGCGTGGCCAGGGCCGGCTGCAATTGGAGCGCGTGCCCTACTCCGCCGAATTGGCGATCAAGGATCTGGCTGCGGTGGAGCACATCATCCTGGTCGGCGCCAAGGCGCCGATCGGCTTCTTCGCGTATCCCAAGCTGCCGTCGATGCACTACCCCGCAGGCGCATCCATCACCGAGCTGACCCGGCCCGAGCAGGATGCGGAGTCCGCGCTGCGCGCGCTGGCCGAGGAGCTCAACGCCCCGCATGCGCAAATGCCCGATCCTGGCCCCCGCCCGCAGGTCGAACGCGGCGCGCCCACGCCCGAGGGATTAGCCCGCACCGTGGCGGCGCTGATGCCGGAGGGCGCCATCATCGTGGATGAGGCTGTCAGCTACGGCCGCGGCTTTTTTTCGCACACCCACGCTTCGCCCCAGCCTGACTGGCTGCAGATAACCGGCGGCGCCCTCGGCTGCGGCGTACCGCGGGCAACAGGGGCTGCGATCGGCGGCGGCGGGAGGCGCGTCATCGCGCTACAGGCAGATGGCTCGGCTTTGTACACAGTGCAGGGGCTTTGGACTCAGGCACGTGAAAAACTGCCGGTGACGACGATCATCCTCTCCAACCGAAAGTACCAGATCTTGATCGGAGAATATCAGGGCGTTGGCGCCAACCCGGGGCCGACGGCGATGAACATGCTCGACCTCAGCAATCCCGAGATCGGCTGGGTGAAATTGGCCGAGGCTATGGGCGTGGAAGCCGCACAGGCGACGACGCTGGGCCAAGTGGCGGACCTGATGGCACACAGCATCGCCCGGACCGGGCCCTTCCTGATTGAACTGGTGATCTGAGTGGCGCGGGCCAGTGCGCAATCCCGTTCTCGTGCCCTCATTGAAATACCCAAGACCGCGGCTCAGGTGGACGCCTTGCGCTTGGCCTCGATCCGCCGGCGCAGGCCGTCGATCATGGGCTCGGCGCTGCTCGTGTTTGGGTTCACGCGGTAGGCGCGCTCTAGCAGCTCCAGGGCCTGCTCGGGCTGATCTTTTTCGGCCAGCATCTGCGCATACCCCGACAGGGCGCCGAAATGGTTGGGTACACGCTTGAGAACCTCTTCACAGTCTTTCATCGACAGGTCGTGCTGGTCGAGCATGTAGTAGATGGTCGCGCGCTTGTTCCATGCCTCGGCGAAAGCCGGGCGCTGGCTGATGATGTCGCTGAACACCGCCACTGCCTTGGGCAGATTGCCGGACTGCATCAGGCCCATGCCCTGTTGATAGAGTGCATCGATGGCGGCGTCACCGGAGCGGCCCCACAATCGCCAGATGATCGCCACGGCGGCCTGGCGCAGGCTTGGGTCGGCGTCGAGAAGACGCGGCATCAGAGCCTCCGCGTCGCCGGCTCCGCCAGTGTTTGCCAGGCCAACCATGCCCTCCAGCCGCCGCAAGGGATCGGCATGGTCTAGGGCCAGCAGGGCTTGCTGGCGGTCAAGCGTGACTTGCTGCGCCGCGACGGGCCTGGCCAAACCCAAGCCGAGGGCAAGGGTCGATGCGCAGACCAGGGCGCACAGGCGTTTTCCGGAAAAACGGATAAAACAGATAGACATTTCAATCACCTCAAGGTCAGTAGCGCACCAGTAACCAGACATCAACCCCCGTAAAACACGCATGATCAGCAAGTCGGGTAAAAACTATTTTGAGCCACTTTGCAGAAAATCGCAAGCTTGTGAAGGCGGCTTGTGAAGGCTTGTGAAAGCCTGTTTTATAAAAGCCAATGCTCTGCTGAGGCAGGCGTTTCAAATTGTTGGCCCATGCTGGTTACTGGACGACGAACCCGCACCATGCGCAATCTGCGCGGCAGGGCAACCCGCAGGCCAAGCGCTCGCACACCCATGCCAAGACATCGTGGGTTTCAGTGCTTGGCAGGCACGGTCAAATCGAGCCGTAAAAAGGCTTCGGGCGGCGCATCGTTTTTTTCCATCAACAAAGCGACCTGCGCCATCAAGCGCTGTTCCACTGCCTCATCCCGGATAGGCTGCAATTGCTCGGGGTCTGCGACAAGGTCAAACAGCACGGTCGTCGTGTCTTCATAGCCACTGCCCTGCCCTGTATGCCCCACCGGTTGGCCTTTCGCATTGCGCCGCGCCGGCACTTTGAGCAGCGGCACACCCTGGGTGAAATTAAAGCCGCGTGCCAGCTCGGCCTGGGCCAGGTCGGCCACCGCAAACATGGACTTAAGGTGCATGGGCATCAAGGTGTACTCAAACAAGTCCTGTCGGGTCATGTCCTGCGGATAGCGGAAATAGGTGTAGCGCCCGTCAGTGATATTGGTCGCGGCGCCAAACATGCCGTAGATCGCCGCCTCGCGCAAGGGCATGTCCTGCTCCAACAGTGGCAATAGCGAATGGCCTTCCACCGTGGTCGGGGGTTGGACCCCATGCAGCGCCAGCAAGGTGGGCATCAGGTCGGTGGTTTGCGTCAAGGCCTGGCGCCGCTGGCCAGCCTGCGCGGCAAAAGCCGGATGCGCAATCATCAGCGGAATATGCGCAATTTCATTAAAAAATGGCATGCGGTTCTTGCCCCACCAGTCGTGCTCGGCCAACAAAAAGCCATGGTCAGTGCTGAGGATCAATGTGGTGTCCGCCCACATGGCGTGGCGGTCCAAGTAGTCGAGCAATCGGCCGAAGTACTCGTCGCACATACTGAGCAAGGCCGCATAGTTGGCCCGCATTTCCTGCACCTCGAGCGCAGTTTCTTCGTTGCGCTTGTAGCGCGGCCAATCCAGTATCGGACCGGTATAACCCGTGGGGTAGGCCTCGCGAAAACGCGCCGGCGAGGCAAAGGGCTCATGCGGGTCGAAGCACTCGAGATGCAACACCCAGTTGTCGGCGTCGCGGTTGGTATCCAAAAAGTCAAAGCCAGCTTTGAAAGTGCGCGGGCAGCAAAAATCAGCCTCTTCTTTCATGTACTGCCGGTTCACCATGGCTTGCAAGCGGCCATCGTTAGGGCCTTCGGGCTGCTGCATGGGGTGGTACATCTGCCTGAAACGCTCCAAGGGCGGTTGCACCATGGCCTTCCATTTGTCCCACTCCTGGCCCCGGATAAATTCCCACGAAGAATAGCGGTTGTGGTAAGTGGCCCCGCCATCCTCCCAGTAGTGGTAATGGTCCGAGATCAGGTGCGTATACGTACCCCGGGCGCGCAGCAATTCAGAGAAGGATTGGTCAAAGGGCTCCAGCGCGCCCCAGCTACGGTGTAAAAAATTAAGGCGCCCGGTATGTAAATCGCGCCGGGCCGGCATGCATGGCAAGCTGCCGACGTAATGGTTGTCAAAGGTTACCGCCCTTTGGGCAAAGCGTTGGAACTGTGGCGTGGCCACCGCACTGCCGCCGTAGCACTCCAGCGCATTACGCACCAGCGAATCAAAAAGTACAAAAATCGTCTTCATGGATGCGCCTTGCAGTGTCGATGCAGTCCGGCGCCGAGCAGCCGCGTGCGGCGCATACAGACCTTTGCGACAGCATGTTACTATAGATAGAACTATAAAGTTTTGATGCAGAACTCGGCTCATCCCATCTTCCCTGCCAGCCCGGTTCCGCTGTATGCCCAGCTTGCGGATTTGCTGCGCCAGCGCGTGCTGCGCAGGCTGTGGGAGCCGGGTACCAAAGTGCCTTCGCTGGAGGCCTTGGTGGCCGAATTTCAGGTAGCCCGGGTCACCGTGCGCCAAGCCATTGACATACTCACGCGCGAGGGCCTGCTGCTACCCCAGCGCGGGCGCGGCACCTTTGTCACCGAGCAAGTGCGTACCGAACGCTCGCTCACGCTAGAAACCTCTTTGCGCGGGCTGGCCGACGCCTACCGCAATGACAAACCCGAGCTCACCTTACTGGAAGAAGCCGGTGTGCAACCGCCGCTCACCCCCCTGGACGGCAATGCAGCACCTGCCTACCACTACATGCGCCGAGTGCATTCGCGTGATGGTCAAGCCTACTGTGCAGCATCGATTTTTATAGACCAACGGGTCTTCCGCCAGGCGCCCAAGCGATTCCGCCAGGAAACCGTCATCCCAGTCATGATGGACCTGCCCAAAGTGAACATCGCCAAGGCCCGCCAGAGCTTGCGCATTTCGACGGCCGATGTCGAAATCGCCCGCCTGATCCAGGTGCCGGTAGGCTCGCCAGTGGCTGAAGTGCGTCGTATTTGCCTAGCCCCGGACGGCACGGTTTTGTACCTCGGGCAGATTACCTACCGGGGTGATTTCATCCAATTCGAGATGCAGCTCACGCTTTAACGATTCTTGCAACCACCACCGAAAGGCACTGCCATGCAAACTAAGCTACCGACCTACCGTCATGTTGCACTGCGCAGCTTGCTGCTAGCCACCAACCTGCTTGTGGCATGCTTGTTTCAAGCCCACGCGCAAAGCTACCCCAATAAACCGGTTCGTGTTGTGGTGCCCTGGCCAGCAGGTGGCCTGGTCGATGTAGCGGCGCGCCAACTGGGTAGCCGCCTGCAAACCAGCCTTGGGCAGCCCTTTGTGGTGGAAAACAAACTCGGCTCCGGGGGCAACATTGGCGCAGACCAGGTGGTCAAAGC
>CAMATS010000106.1 GCA_945861195.1 Rhodoferax sp. OV413 | reverse complement strand
GCCCGCCAGCAGGCCACCGCGCTGCTCGAGCGGGTGGGCATCGCCGATGCAGCGCGTCGCTTTGACGCCTATCCGCACCAGTTTTCTGGTGGCCAGCGCCAGCGCATCACGATCGCCATGGCACTGGCCTGCGAGCCCGACCTGCTGATTGCCGACGAACCGACAACGGCGCTGGATGTCACTGTCCAAGGCCAGATTCTTGAGCTGATTGCCGATCTGGTGCAGGAGCGCGGCATGGCGCTGCTGCTGATTTCCCATGACCTGGGTGTGATTGCCCAGACTGTGTCGCGCATGCTGGTGATGTATGGCGGCATGGTGATGGAAAGCGGCCCGACCGCCAAGGTTTTCCAGGCTATGGCGCACCCCTACACGCGCGGCCTGTTCGGGGCCCGTCCTCAGCTTGGCGCGCCGCGCGGCACCCGGCTCCTGACCATCGAGGGCAGTGTGCCAGAGTTGGTCGACCTGGCGCCCGGATGCCCCTTTGCAGAGCGCTGCCCAGTCGCCATGCAGCACTGCGCCCAGACCCGTCCGCCGGTCAGCACCCTGGGGCCAGGCCACCTCTCCAGCTGCCTGCGCCATGGGGCCGCAGAGCCGGCAGCCCTGCCATGAGTGATTTGCTGCTGCAAGTTGACAGCCTCACCCGAAGCTACCCCATGCCCCGCGAGCGCCTGTGGCAAAGGCCGGCGCTGGTGCAGGCGCTGCGCGGTGTCAGTCTGCGTATGCACAGCGGGCGCAGCTTAGGCGTGGTGGGCGAATCTGGCTCAGGCAAATCCACCTTGGCGCGCTTGGTGATGGGACTGGAGCCGCCCACTTCTGGCCGGGTGGAACTGCTCGGCCAAGACTTGAATGCCCTGGGCGCCGCCGAACTGCGCCATGCAAGGCGCAACTTTCAAATGGTGTTTCAGGACCCCTATGGCTCGCTAGACCCGCGCCAGACCGTGGCGCGCATCGTCTGCGAGCCCTTGTCCGTGGTCAGTGGCTGCAGCCCAGCCGAGATGCGAAGGCAGGCCGGGGAGGTTCTGCAGGCAGTGGGTCTGCGCACCAGCGATCTCGACAAATACCCGCATGAATTCTCAGGTGGCCAACGCCAGCGGGTGGCGATTGCGCGCGCACTCATCACCCGCCCGCGCCTGATCGTGGCAGACGAACCAGTCAGCGCGCTCGATGTATCGGTGCAGGCCCAGGTGCTCAACCTGATGCAGGATCTGGCCCAGCAATATGGGGTCACCTACCTGCTCATCAGCCACGATCTGGCGGTGGTCAACCACCTGTGCGACGAAGTGGCGGTGCTCTACCAGGGCCGCGTGGTCGAGCAGGGCTCACCGCAAACCCTGTTCCGGGCGGCGGCACACCCCTACACCCAAGCCCTGCTGGCAGCCGTGCCCCGGCTTGAGCCATCAGCGCGGCGACAGCGCAGCCCCACACCCCCGGCGCGCCAGCCCTCAGCCCAAGCCTGCCCCTACGCGGCCCGCTGCCCGCAGGCGCAAGCTGCCTGCGACATCAGCCGTCCTGAGCTACGCCCGCTGGGCAAGCACCACGCAGTAGCCTGCCACCTGGATCTGAGCTAACCCAGCCCTGAACACAGCGACAGCTGAGCCTTGGGCGCATTCTGTGCGCCCAAGCTCTAGGACGCGCCGGTGCAGACTGAGGTCTAAAAGAAGAATTTTTGGCGTTTGGCGCAGCGGATCAGAGAGGGGGACGCAGGTCGGTGGCAGCCGATTTTGGGCAGAGAATCAATGGTGGTATGGTTGAGCTTTTACTGCTGAATACTTTCGCCTTACACCCACCCCTGTCCTGGAGAGACGCACCATGATCAATCGCCGCCACCTTATCGCCACTGCGGCTTCGGGCGCCACACTGGCCACCCTGCCCCTTGCTGCCACCGCCCAATCCAGAAAAGACGCCGTCGTGCTGGCCATGACACTCGAGCCGCCGGGGCTTGATCCCACAGCAGGTGCGGCCTCGGCCATTGCCGAAATTGTTCAGTACAACGTGTTCGAGACCTTGACCAAGATCAACAGCGACGGCACCGTGTCGCCGCTGCTAGCCGAAAAATGGGAGGTCTCGCCCGACCTTAAAACCTACACCTTCATGCTGCGCAAAGGCGTCAAGTTCCAAAACGGCGAGCCCTTCAATGCCAATGCGGTCAGGTTCTCTTTTGAGCGCGCCGGGGGGGACAAAAGCACCAACAAAGACAAGCGCACGTTTGCCAGCATGGACCGGGTTGCGGTGATCGATGATTACACGGTGGTGATTCTCAACAAATCGCTAGACCCCGACTTTCTCTTTTTGATGGGCCAGGCCACCGCCATCATTGTTGAGCCCAAGAGCGCTGATAGCAACGCCACCAAACCAGTGGGCACCGGGCCATTCGAGTTGTCAGCATGGGCCAAGGGCTCATCCGTTACCCTGACCAAATGGGATGGTTACCGCAACGCGGCAGCGATCAAAATGAAAAAGGTCACCTTTCGCTTCATCAGCGACCCGGCTGCGCAGGTGGCAGCGCTGTTGGCGGGGGATGTGGACGCCTTCCCGCGGGTCACGCCGCGCAGTGTGCCGCAGTTCAAAACCAATGACAAGTTTCAGGTGGTGGTGAGCGGCTCGCGCGCCAAAACAATTCTGGCGATCAACAACAAGAAAAAACCCCTGGATGATGTGCGGGTGCGCCGCGCGATTTGTGCAGCCATCGACCGCAAGGCCGTGATCGAAGGCGCTGCTGACGGCTATGGCGCGCCCATTGGCAGCCACTATGTTCCTGGCGGCTTTGGCTACGTGGACACCACCGGCATCAACCCCTTCAACATTGACAAAGCCCGCGCCCTGCTGGCCGAGGCCGGCGTGAAAACACCGCTTCAGCTCAGCCTAGTGCTGCCACCGCCGCCCTACGCACGCCAGGGTGGCGAAGTGATCGCCGCGCAGTTGGCAAAGATTGGCATCGTGGCCAAGATTGAAAACGTTGAATGGGCCCAATGGCTCAGTGGCACGTACACCAACAAAAACTACGACCTCACCATCATCTCCCATGTGGAACCCTTTGATCTGGGCAACTATGCCAAGGCCGGCTACTACTGGGGCTATGAATCGCCCAAGTTCAACGAACTGTTTGACAAAATCCAGAACTCGCCGCGCCCGGCCGACCGGGCCAAACTTCTTGGTGACGCGCAACGTATGTTGGCCAACGAGGCAGCCAACGGCTTTTTGTACCAGCCGCAATGGATCACCGTGGCACGCAAAGGCCTCAAAGGGCTGTGGAAAGACATGCCAGTGTTCGTCAATGATGTCTCGGTGATGTCCTGGTCGTGATGGCACCGGGCTGAGCCCGCAGCATGACTGCAGTTGCTTTGCATGACTGGGGCGCGCATGCCCTGGGCGCGGCCTACCAAGCGCATGAGTTGTCACCGCTGGAGGTGACGCAGGCGGTGCTGGATCACATCGAGCGCTGGGAGCCTGTGCTGCATGCCAGCTACCTGCTGCGGCCCGAATTGGCACTGGCTCAAGCGCGCGCCAGTGAGGCCCGCTGGCAGCGTAATCGCCCGCTTGGGCCGCTCGACGGGGTGCCGGTCACCATCAAGGACAACATCGCCACGCAGGGCGACCCCACACCGCTGGGTACCGCAGCCACCGAGCTGATACCGGCCACACGCAATGCACCAGCAGCAGAGCGCCTGCGAGAGGCCGGCGCGGTGATGGTGTGTAAAACCACCATGCCCGACTACGGCATGCTGTCCTCTGGCCTGTCCACCTTCCATGCGCTCGCCCGCAACCCCTGGGACCTGAGCAAAACCCCGGGGGGCAGCAGCGCCGGCGCAGGTGCTGCTGCCGCCGCCGGTTACGGTCCGCTGCACCTGGGCACCGACATTGGTGGCTCGCTTCGCCTGCCGGCCGGCTGGTGCGGTATTTTCAGCCTCAAGCCCAGTCTGGGCCGGGTGCCGATTGACCCGCCCTACACCGGCCGTGCGGCCGGCCCCATGACCCGCACGGTGGCTGATGCCGCGCTGATGATGCAGGTACTAAGCCTGCCAGACGTGCGCGACAGCATGAGCCTGCCCTACCAGCCCATTGCCTGGAGCCAGTTCGACCAAGGCATGGGACGCCTGCGCGGCCTGCGTATCGGCCTGCTGATGGACGCTGGCTGTGGCTTGCCAGTAGAGCCGCAGGTGCGGGCTGCGGTTGAGGCGGCAGCGCGCCTGTTTGAGCAGGCCGGCGCGCTTGTTGAGCCCATGGCAGCCTTCATGACACCTGCCATGCTCAGCGGCATGGACCATGCATGGCGGCTTCGCTCGCACATCGACCTCGCCGCCCTGGCACCCGAAAAAAAAGCCCTGGTCCTACCCTATATCCGGCAATGGGCCGACAGTGCGGTGGGTTTGAGCGGCCCCCAGGCCTTCAACGCTTTCAGCCAGTTTCATGCCACTCGCCTGGCCGCGGTGCGTGCCTGCCAGCCCTATGACTACCTGCTCTCGCCAACCTCGCCCATGCCGGCGTTTGCCGCCGAGCTGCCATCACCCACCAATGATTTCGAGCAGCCCCTAGAACACATTGGATTCACCGTGCCCTTCAATATGTCAGAGCAGCCCGCCGCCTCTGTCAATTGCGGCTACACCGACACCGGCCTGCCAATCGGCTTGCAAATTGTGGGTCAGCGCTTCGATGATTTAGGCGTGCTGCAAATCTCGCATGCATTTGAGCGACTGCGGGGGCCACAACGCGCGTGGCCCAGGCCACCGCCTGCCTGAGCCAAACCAGCAGCACCAGCCATGAAGTGCGACAGCCTGGGCAATGTGGTCACGCTGTATGCCCCTTCCAGCCTGGAGGCGGTGAACGACTTTGTTGAGGGCTTGATCGCTTGTGAGGCACGGGTGGTCAATATCCTGCAGGTGGCCCGAACCGACGGCAGTGCGCTGGTACAGGCCTGCTGCGCGGCGCTGCACCTGTTTGCCGAGTCCGGTCAGGCCCGGGCGAATGCTGCGCCCTTCATCGCACGGGCCCAAGCTGCTCTGGCTGATCAGGCCGTCAGCCCCCGAGAACGCAGTTTTGTGGCCGCAGTGAGCGCCTGGGCAGCGGGCGACCTGGCGCGGGCCATCAACCTGCACGAGCAACAGGCCCAGGAATTCCCGCGCGACCTCGCATCGATCAAGCTCGGCCAGTACCACTTGTTCAATGCCGGCAATTCCCCCGGCATGCTGCGTCTGGCCCTGCACGGGCTGAGCGCCAGCGCAGATGTGCCTCAAATGCACGGCATGGCGGCCTTTGCCTGGGAGCAATGCCACCTGCTGCAGCCGGCCGAGGCCGCGGCGCGGCGAGCCATCGCCATGCTGCACCGGGAGCCCTGGGCCCACCATGCGCTGGCCCATGTGCTGCTGACCCAAGGCCGCCTGCAGGAGGGGTTTGACTTCATGCAAGCGGCAAGCCCCACCTGGACCGGGCTGAACTCTTTCATGCTGACCCACAACTGGTGGCACCTGGCTTTGTTCGCGCTTGAGTTGGGCCAGACTCAGGAGGTGCTGGCGCTGTACGACCAGCGGGTCTGGGGCGTGGCCAAAGACTACTCGCAAGACCAGATCGGTGCCGTCTCGCTGCTGGCCCGGCTGGAGTTGGCCGGAGTCGACGTGGGCGCGCGCTGGCAAGATGTAGCCCGCTACCTGCTTGAACGGCTCAACGACCATGTGCTGCCCTTTTTGGATTTGCAATACCTCTACGGCCGGGCTCGGGCCGAGCGGCCCGAGGCGCAGGTTTTATTGCACAACATCCAGAGCCACGCCCTACAGGCGCAGGCCAGCCCGGTGTGGCAGCAAGTCGCTCTACCGGCCGCGCTGGGGCTGCTGGCCCATGCCCAGGGCGACCATGCCACGGCGGCACGGGAACTCGGCAGTGCCCTGCCTCGCATGCTGGAGATCGGCGGCAGCCATGCCCAACGCGACCTGTTCGAACAAATTCACCTCGACGCGCTCATTCGCAGCAGACAGTGGGTGGGCGCACAACATCTGGCGCAGCAGCGGGCTGCCCACCAGCCGCAATCGGTGCGACTCCAAGGCCAAGCCACCGGCCTGCTGCACAGACTGGGGCTGGTCGCAGCCTGCGCAGCAGCCCGGTAAGCCAGTTGGTTTTTTGCTGATCCGGCACCCGCCGCGGCACATTGCAGGGGTGGCGGCGTAATCCAGAGCTCGGCGCTGCTGTGCCTCAAACCGCAGGCATATTGCGCACTTTGGCGATGAGCCGGGTGTTCACCTGGGGCGACACAAACTTGTCGACCTCGCCACCGAGTTGAGCAATTTCGCGCACAAAGGTGCTGGAGATGAACTGGTACTTGTCGCTGGGGGTCAGGAACACGGTCTCCACATGCGGCATCAGGCTGCGGTTCATGCCGGCGAGTTGGAACTCGTAATCAAAATCGGTCACGGCACGCAGACCGCGCACCATCGCCTTGGCGCCCCGCGACACCACAAAATCACGCATCAGGCCGGCAAAACTCGCCACCTCGACCTGCGGATAGCCTCGCACCGCCTCCTGTGCCATGGCGATGCGCTCTTCCAGCGAGAACAATGATTTTTTATGGTGCCCAGCGGCTACGGCCACGATCACCCGAGAAAACAATTGGGTGGCGCGGCGCACCACGTCCTCATGCCCCAGGGTGATCGGATCGAAGGTTCCGGGGTAGACAGCAATCACGGCATGGCCGGGTTCGCTTGGCGCTTGAACAGCTTGGCTTGTCATGGTCTGATCCTCTGGCAGCGCGCCGCAGCGCGGGATGGTCAGTAATTGTCGGCTAAGCCAGCACTTGGGCCGGCTGCAACAAATGCGCATGCACCGCACCGGCTCTCAGGTATCGGTGCAGCTTGAGCCCAGCATCAGCCAGTTGCTCATCAGGCCATCGTCTGGGCGCCTCTAAATAAACAAAGCCCTGCGGCGCCAAGGCCGCCAGCACCGCCGGCAGGGCCTGCTCAATCAGGCTCGATTGAAAAGGCGGATCCAGCAGCAGCAAATCGAGGCTCGCCGGCGCCAAGCGCTTGAGTGCTGCCACACCGCAGCCCCGCTCGATGCGCAGCGCACCGGCCTGTAATCGGACCTGAATCTGCTGCAACTGAGCCACCAGGCCAGCGTCCTGCTCGACCAGCAACACCGCGCTTGCACCACGCGAGGCGGCCTCCAGGCCCAGTGCGCCAGTGCCCGCAAAGGCATCCATGCAACGCCAGCCGCTCAGGTCCTGCCCCAGCCAGTTAAACAGCGTCTCCCGCACCCGATCAGGTGTGGGGCGCAGGCCGGGCAGCTTGGCTA
>CAMATS010000105.1 GCA_945861195.1 Rhodoferax sp. OV413 | reverse complement strand
ATCAGCTTTGGGCCGGCTATTCAGGTGTACTACCTGATTGCGGCCTACACCCTGGTGTCGGTGCTGCTGATGTACGCATTCACCCAAACGCCGCTGGGGCGCATGCTCAATGCGGTGCGCGACAACCCGGAGCGGGTGGAGTTCATTGGCTACAACCCGCAGCGGGTGCGTTACACCGCCTTCATCATTGCCGGCTTTTTTGCCGGAATTTCGGGTGGGCTCGGCGCGCTGACCTTTGAGATCGTCACGGCCGAGGTGGTGGGCGCAGCGCGCTCGGGCGCCTACTTGCTGTTCACCTTCCTCGGCGGCGCCACCTTCTTTTTTGGTCCTATTCTTGGCGCCGTCTTGATGGTGCTGGCTTTTGTGCTGCTCAGCGAAATCACCAAGGCATGGTTGCTGTATCTGGGCCTGCTGTTTTTGTTGATGGTGATGTTCGCGCCCGGCGGTCTTGCCAGCCTCATCATGATGAACCTGCAAATGGCCCGCTGGCGCAAGCTGGGTCGCTTGTTGCCAGCTTATGCCGCCCTGCTCGGGGCGGGCAGCGTGGTGCTGGTGGTCGCATTTGCCCTCATCGAGATGGTCTACCACCGCCAGTTGGGTGGCTCCGTGGGCCCCATGCTGCTGTTTTTGGGTTTGCAGCTTGACACCAGTTTGCCGCGTTATTGGCTGGGCGCCTTTGGCTTGTTGATTGCAGCCGGCCTGGTGTTCAGGCCGGTATTGCGCCGCTTTTCAGTGCAGTGGGATGCAGCGCAGCATGAGATTGAACAGGCGCTGCAGTCTAAAGGAGGCTTGCCATGAGCGGGGCTACCGGCACGATCACCGCACCTAGCCCTGCCAGCGCCTCGCGCAGCGGCGGTCCGGCGCTTGAGTTGCGCGCCTTGCACAAACGCTTCGGCAAGACCGACATCATCCGCGGTGTTGACCTGAGCGTGGCCACGGGCGAGCGGGTGGCCATCATTGGCCCCAATGGTGCGGGCAAATCCACGCTCTTCAACCTGATCAGCGGTCGATTCGAGCCCAGCAGCGGTGATGTGCTGCTGCACGGGCAACGCATCAACGGCAAAAAACCCTATGAGATCAACCGGCTGGGCCTGTCGCGCAGCTTCCAGATCACCAATATTTTTCCCAAGCTCAGCGTGTTTGAGAACCTGCGCTGCGGCGTGCTTTGGAGCCTGGGCTATGGCTACACCTTCCTGAAGTTTTTGGTTGATCTTGATGATGCCAATGCCCGTGCGCAGCAACTCATGGCGATGATCGGCTTAGCCCATAAACGCGATGTGCTGGCCATCAATCTCACCTATGCCGAGCAGCGGGCGCTAGAGGTGGGCATCACCATCGGCGGCGGTGCCAGCGTGATTTTGCTCGACGAGCCCACAGCCGGCATGAGCCGCAGCGAAACCGCGCGTTTCATCGAGCTCATCAAACAGGTCACCGAGGGCAAGACCCTGCTGACGGTGGAGCATGACATGGGCGTGGTGTTTGGCCTGGCAGACAAAATTGCCGTGCTGGTGTATGGCGAACTGATCGCCTTTGACACCCCGGACGCTGTGCGTGGCGATGCCCGTGTGCAAGAGGCCTACCTTGGTACGGCCGTGGCCGAGAGTCCGGCCGTGGCCAAGCTGCCAAGCCAGGAAGCTTGACGATGCTGCAGATCGAAAATCTTCAGGCTTTTTATGGCAAAAGCCATGTGCTGCATGGCGTCAATCTGCGGGTTGGCGCAGGGGAAATAGTCGCCCTGTTGGGCCGCAACGGGTCTGGCCGCTCGACTACTGCCAAGGCCATCATGGGCCTGGTCGAGTGCCAGGGTTCAGTGCACTGGAAGGGCGCTCAAATTTTGGGGCGCAAGCCTTTTGAGATTGCCAAACTCGGCCTGGGCTATGTGCCCGAAAACCGCGATATTTTTCCCACGTTGACGGTGCATCAAAACCTGATGCTGGGGCAAAAACGCAGCGACCAAAAGGGGCGCTGGTCGTTTGAGGACATGTACCGCCTGTTCCCCCGCCTCAAAGAGCGGCAGCACAACGAGGCGGGCGTGCTCTCGGGCGGCGAGCAGCAGATGCTGACCCTGTGCCGCACCCTGATGGGTGACCCAGACCTGATCATCATCGACGAGCCCACCGAGGGCCTGGCACCAAAAATTGTTGCGCTGGTTGCCGACTACTTGAAAACCCTGCGTGACCGCGGACTGTCGGTGCTGCTGATCGAGCAAAAACTCACCATCGCCATGGACATCTCTGACCGATGCCTGGTCATGGGTCATGGCAGCGTGGTGTTTGACGGCACCCCCGAAGCCCTGCGTGCCGACAGCGCCACCCGCCGCGAGTGGCTGGAGGTTTGATGTGATGGTGTCCGCAGGCCTGGTCAAGCCCAGGGTGCAACTGTCTAAAACTGTTCCGTCGTCCTGAGTCTCGGCCGAGACAAAACTGTCTTAAGCTTGGGGCTCCGAGAAATACAATTTGAAAAAGAACGCTCGTTCTATTTGCTTCCTGAAGGAAACCCCATGACTGCCGACTACCGCGTGCAAGGCGACATCGCCGTGATCACTTTGAGCAACCCACCCGTCAATGGTTTGGGCCTGTCCACCCGGCAGGGCATTGCCCAGGGGCTGGCGCAGGCCAGTGCTGACGCGGCCATTGCAGCCATTGTCATTACCGGCGCGGGCAAGGCGTTTTCCGGCGGCGCCGACATCAAAGAGTTCGGCAGCCCCCGTGCCATGCAAGAGCCCAACCTGGGCAGTGTGATTGCCATGCTGGAGCAATCCAGCAAGCCAGTGGTGGCTGCGATTCATTCTGTGGTGATGGGCGGTGGCCTGGAGCTCGCGCTGGGCTGCCATTACCGCATCGCAGCGCCCGGTTGCAGCGTGGCTCTGCCCGAGGTCAAGCTGGGTTTGATCCCCGGAGCGGGCGGCACGCAACGCTTGCCTCGTGTGCTGGGGGTTGAAGTCGCCCTCAACATGATTGTGAGCGGCGAGCCCGTCAAGAGCGAAATGCTGGCCATGCTTCCCGGCCAAAAATTGTTTGACAAGATGGCGGGGTCGGTCGATACCCTGGCAGAGGAGGCCCTGGCTTTTGCGCGCTCCATTGCCACCGTGCGGCCGCTCCCCTTGGTGCGCAACCTGCCCTGCAAGCACCCCCAAGGCGACGCTTACTTCCAGTTTGCCCGCAACATGGTCAAGGGCATGGCCAAGAATTTCCCGGCGCCGCCCAAGTGCGTGGATGCAGTCGAAGCTGCCACGCGGCAGAAGTTTGAGGTCGGCATGGCCACCGAGCGAGACATCTTCATCAGCCTGATGCAGACGGCCGAGTCGCGGGCGCTGCGGCATATTTTCATGGCCGAGCGTGCTGCCTCCAAGATTCCGGATGTGCCTTCCGACACAAAGCAGCGGCCGATCGAGTCGGTGGCGGTGATTGGTGCGGGCACCATGGGCGGGGGTATCGCCATGAATTTTTTGAACGCTGGCCTGCCGGTCATGATGCTGGAGATGAAGCAAGAAGCGCTGGACCGGGGTGTTGCCACGATCCGCAAGAACTACGAGTCGCAGCTTAAAAAAGGTAAGCTCAAGGCCGATCAATACGAGCAGCGCATGGCCCTGCTCAAGACCACCCTGAGCTACGAGGCGCTTGGCAGCGCCGACCTGGTGATCGAAGCCGTGTTTGAGGAGATAGGCGTCAAAGAGGCGGTGTTCAAGCAACTCGACCGGGTCATGAAGCCCGGCGCCATTCTGGCCAGCAACACATCAACCCTTGATGTGGACAAGATCGCCGGCTTTACGGCCCGGCCGCAAGACGTGGTGGGCCTGCATTTCTTCAGCCCGGCCAATGTGATGAAGCTGCTGGAGGTGGTGCGCGGTGAAAAAACCGCCAAAGACGTGCTCGCCACGGTGATGGCACTGGCCAAAAAAATACGCAAAACCGCGGTTGTGTCGGGTGTCTGCGATGGTTTTATTGGCAACCGCATGGTCGAACAATATGGTCGGCAAGGCGGTTTCCTGCTTGATGAGGGCTGTACCCCCGAGCAGGTGGACCGGGCGATTGAGAAATTCGGTTTTGCCATGGGTCCGTTCCGCATGGGCGACCTGGCCGGCAATGACATCGGCTGGGCCATCCGCAAGCGCCGAGCCATTGAAAAACCCGGCATGAAGTACAGCAAGACTGCTGATCTGCTGTGCGAGAAAGGCCGCTTTGGCCAGAAAACCGGCGCCGGCTGGTACGACTACCTGGCTGGCAAGCGCGATGCTGTCCCGAACGCCGAGGTGCTGGCCATGATTGAAGCCTACCGGGCTTCGCAAGGCATCAAGCCGCGCAAGATCGCCGACGAGGAAATCGTCCAGCGCCTGGTGTATGCCTTGGTCAATGAGGCCGCGCATATTTTGCAGGAGGGCATTGCTTCCAAGGCCAGTGATATCGATATGGTCTACCTGATGGGTTACGGCTTCCCCATGCACCGCGGTGGCCCGATGAACTATGCTGATCAGGTCGGCCTTTTCAATGTGGTGCAAAGCATGCAGCGGTTTGCCCAGAACCCCCATGATGATGCCGCCTTCTGGCAGCCCGCCCCCCTGCTGGCCCGCTTGGCAGCCGACGGCAAGACATTCAACTAATTTAAGGACAAGCCATCATGAGCAAAGCCGTCGTCGTCTCCACCGCCCGAACCCCGCTGGCCAAAAGCTGGAAAGGCGCTTTCAACATGACCCATGGCGCCACCTTGGGCGGCCATGCGGTCGAGCATGCCATTGCCCGCGCCGGCATCGAGGCCGGCGAGGTGGACGATGTCATCATGGGCTGCGCCAACCCTGAGGGCGCCACCGGTGCCAATATTGCTCGCCAAGTGGCACTGAGGGCCGGCTGTCCGATCACCGTGTCGGGCATGACCGTGAACCGCTTTTGTTCGTCTGGGTTGCAGACCATTGCGCTGGCTGCACAGCGTGTGATTGCTGGCGAGGGTGATGTCTACGTGGCAGGCGGGGTAGAGAGCATCTCCTGCGTGCAGCAAGAGATGAACCAGCACATGCTGGCTGACAGTTGGCTGGCTAAAAACAAGCCCGAGATTTACTGGAACATGCTGCAAACCGCCGAAAACGTGGCCAAGCGTTACGGCATTGGGCGCGAGGCCATGGACGAGTACGGCGCTGCCAGCCAGCAGCGCGCCACTGCCGCTCTTGCCGCCGGCCTGTTTGCCGACGAGATCGCATCGATCACCGTCACCATGGGCGTGGCCGACAAGGTGATGGGGCTGAGTACCAAGCAAGTCACGATCAGCCATGACGAGGGCATCCGTGACGGCACCACCAAAGAGGGCATCAGCGGCATCCGCTCGGCCATGCCCGGCGGCCTGATCTCGGCTGGCAATGCCAGCCAGTTTTCTGACGGTGGCGGTGCCTGCGTGGTGATGGCTGAGAGCCTGGCCGAGAAAAAAGGGCTCAAGCCACTCGGCCGCTTCCTTGGATTTGCGGTGGCGGGTTGCGAGCCCGATGAGATGGGCATTGGCCCGGTCTACGCCATCCCCAAAGTGCTGGCGCGCCTGGGCCTGAGCGTGGCCGACATCGACCTGTGGGAGCTCAATGAAGCCTTTGCGGTGCAAGTGATTTACTGCCGCGACAAGCTTGGTATTCCGGGCGATCGGCTCAATGTCAATGGCGGCGCGATTGCGGTGGGCCACCCCTACGGCGTGAGCGGCCAGCGCCTCACGGGTCACGCCCTGATCGAAGGCCGTCGGCGCGGCGCCAAGCGGGTTTGCGTCACCATGTGCATTGGCGGCGGCATGGGCGCTGCCGGTGTGTTTGAGGTGCTCTGAGCGCCGCACCCTGACACACGCTGTCATTTCCGCGAAGGCGGGAATCCAGGCCTGAGGATGCCATGAACCTACGCTCGACCCTCGATTTTTTGCTCTACCAGTGGCTCGATGTTCCGGCCCTGGCCCAGCGGGCGCGTTTTACCGACCACTCACGCGAGACCTTTGACGCGGTGCTTGACACCTGCGAGCGCATCGCACGGGAAAAATACGCGCCCTTCAACCGGCTGGTGGATGTGCAGGAGCCGCAGTTTGACGGCGAACGCGTCATCTTGCCGCAGGCCACGCAGGATGCGGCGCAGGCTTACGCCGCCTCGGGCATGCTGAGCGCCGCCCAAGACTACGCGCATGGCGGTATGCAGCTGCCCTACACCATGGAGGCGGCCGCCAACTCGTTTTTCGCCTGCGCCTCGGTCAGCATTGGCGCGGGCCTGCTCACCACCGGCAACGCCAATTTGCTGATGGTGCACGGCACGGCGCAGCAGCAAGCCGCCTTTGCACGCCATGAGTTCTCGGGCCGCTTCTCGGGCACCATGTGTCTGTCAGAGCCGCAGGCCGGGTCGTCGCTGAGCGATGTGCTCACCCGGGCCCTGCCCGATGGCCCCGACTTTGCCGCCGACCCGCTGGGGCCGCGCTACCGGCTCAAGGGCAACAAAATGTGGATCTCTGCCGGCGACCACGAACTGACCGACAACATCATTCACCTGGTGCTGGCCAAAATTCCGGGGCCCGATGGCAAGCTGGTGGCCGGCACGCGCGGCATTTCGCTGTTCATCGTTCCCAAGAAAATGGTCGATGCCCAGGGGCAGCTGACCGGTGAGCGCAACGATGTGGCGCTGGCCGGCCTGAACCACAAGCTGGGTTGGCGCGGCACCACCAACTGCCTGCTCAATTTTGGTGAGGGCAAGTACCCGCTGCGCCCGCACGCCGACGGCCCGTTTGCCGCTGGCGCCGGTGCGATTGGCTACCTGGTAGGGCAGCCTGGCGAGGGACTGCGCTGCATGTTTCACATGATGAACGAGGCGCGCATTGGTGTCGGCATCGCCGCCACCATGCTCGGCTTGGCCGGCTACTACGCCTCGCTGGACTACGCGCGCAACCGGGCGCAGGGCCGCCCCATCGGCAGCAGCGGCAAGGATGCTGCTGCGCCCCAGGTGCGCATCATCGAACACGCCGATGTCAAGCGCATGCTGCTGGCGCAAAAAGCCTATGGGGAAGGTGCGCTGGCACTGGCCCTGTTCTGTGCCCGTTTGGTCGATGAGCAGCGCACTGGCCTAGAAGCAGATGCCGACGAGGCGCGCCTGCTGCTGGAGGTGCTCACGCCGATTGCCAAGAGCTGGCCGAGCGAATGGTGCCTGGAGGCCAACTCGCTGGCGATCCAGGTCCTTGGCGGTTATGGCTACACCCGCGATTTTCCGGTTGAGCAATACTGGCGCGACAACCGGCTCAACATGATTCATGAAGGCACGCACGGCATCCAGGCCGCCGA
>CAMATS010000104.1 GCA_945861195.1 Rhodoferax sp. OV413 | reverse complement strand
TTGCACACGAGGCGGGCGTGCCCTTGCTGGTGGACTCCACCCTGACTTCGCCTTGGCTGATGAAGCCGTTTGATCACGGGGCCGACCTGGTCTACCACTCGGCCACCAAGTTTCTGAGCGGCCACGGCACGGTGATTGGCGGTATCGTGGTCGATGGTGGCTCGTTTGACTGGGGCGCCTCGGACCGTTTCCCCGAGCTCAGTGCGCCCTACGAAGGTTTTCACAACATGGTCTTCACCGAGGAGTCGACCGTGGGCGCTTTCTTGCTGCGGGCCCGGCGCGAGGGCCTGCGCGACTTTGGCGCCTGCCTGAGCCCGCACTCGGCCTGGTTGATCCTGCAGGGTATTGAAACCCTGCCGCTGCGCATGGAGCGCCACATGAGCAACACCGTCCGGGTGGTGGAATTCCTCAACCAGCAGCCGCTGGTGACTCGGGTGGGCCACCCGCTGCTGCAGAGCCCCAGCAGCCATGCGTTGGCGCAACGGCTGCTGCCGCGCGGCGCTGGCTCAGTGTTCAGCTTTGACCTCAAGGGCAGCCGGGCACAGGGCCAAGCTTTTGTTGAAGGTCTGCGACTTTTTAGCCATCTGGCCAACGTGGGCGATTGCCGCAGCCTGGTGATCCAACCCGCCAGCACCACCCATTTCCGCCTGAGCGACGAGGCGCTGGCGGCCGCCGGCATTGCCCAGGGCACGATTCGCCTGAGCATCGGCCTGGAAGACCCCGATGATTTGATTGATGACCTCAAGCGCGCGCTCAAGGCGGCGCAAAAACTGGCGTGAACCGTGATGGTCCGTGCGGGTTTGGCGTGCAGGTGGATGCTGCTTGATGGCATGGGCCGTTTGGTGTGAACCGGGGCGCATCCTTTAACAAGAACAATTTTCTGAGGAGAAATGATGAATTTAGATACCCTCACCCGAGTGAGCACCGATCGCTACCTGGACAACGATTCGGTCACGGTCCGGATGCACGCGCAGGCCGCTGAACTCATCCCGGGCGCGACTTCGCGCCTGCACTATTTGTTCAAGCCCTGGCCGATCTATGCACATTCGGGCCAGGGCTGCCGGCTGACCGATGTGGATGGTGACGAGCGCATTGACTGCCTGAGCAACATGACCGCACTGATCCATGGTCATTCGGATCCGCAAGTCAATGCAGCGATCATCGATCAAGTCCAGCGCGGTGTCAGTTTCTCGGAGCCCGCGCAACCCGAGATCGCGCTCGCCAGCTTGCTTATCGATCGGGTGCCCTCGGTCGAACAAATCCACTTTCGCAGTTCGGGCACTGAAGCCATCATGATGGCGATCAAGCTGGCGCGAGCCTTTACCGGGCGCACCCGGATCGCGAAATTCGAGGGCGCTTACCACGGCTATTACGACTATGTTCAGATGAGCTTTTCATCGACTCCGGCCAACTGGGGTGACGCTCAGGCACCGCAGAGCATACCGAGCTCGGGTGGGCTGGCACATTCGGTCGGCGAAGAAGTGCTGGTCATGCCGTTCAATGATCAGAGCGGCGTCGAACAGTTGCTGGCCAAGCACGGGCACGCGATCAGCGCACTGCTTTTTGAACCCTTGTCGAACCGCGCGGGAATGGCGCTGCCAGCACCGGGCTTTCTCGAGTTTTTGTACCAGATCACGCGCAAATACGGCATTGTGCTGATCTTCGACGAAGTCATCACCTTTCGTCTTGGCGAGGCAGGAGCGCAGGGCCGATATGGCGGCAAACCAGATTTGACCGCGTTTGGCAAAATTATTGGTGGGGGCCTGCCTATTGGTGCAGTTGGGGGCCGGGCCGACATTCTTTCGCTGCTGAATCCGGCCAGCAGCGGCCAGAGGGTGATCTCCGGTGGAACCTACAGCGGCAATCCATTGTCTGCCGCAGCAGGCTTGGCCACCCTGAAAAAACTCACACCAGCTCGGTACCAACACCTTGAGGCTATGGGCAAACGCATGCGCGACGGCTTGAATCAGATCTTCCGCAGGGCCGGGGAAAAGGCGCAAGCTGCGGGCGATGGTTCGCTGTTCCAGATCGTGCCCACCGATCAAATCATCGAGAACTACCGCAGCGTGCCGCAGGATGCGGCTGCCTTTGAATGGCTTGACCGACTGCACCGCGCCCTGCTGGCGGCCGGGGTCATCATTTCTCATCGAGGCCTGAGTTGTGTCTCCACTGCCATGGGAGAGGCCGAGGTCGATGAGGTGCTTGACGCGTTTGAGCGAGTCCTGACCCCTGGCTTGACCGATTGAAAACGGGCTACTGAACCCGACTGCCGAGCCTCACACCATGCTCCTAACCGTCAACGGCCACCCGACCTACTGCTACACCGGCGGTAAGGCCTTCGATACCGCCAAGCCCAGCATCGTATTCATTCACGGGGTGCTGTACGACCACAGCGTCTGGATTTTGCAGTCGCGCTACCTGGCGCACCATGGTTGGAATGTGCTGGCCATTGACCTGCCCGGCCACTGCCGCAGCGCCGGTGAGCCGCCCGCCACGGTGGAGGTCGCCGCCGACTTCGTGCTGACGCTGCTCGACACCGCCGGTCTGGCGCAGGCGGTGCTGGTCGGCCACAGCTTTGGCGCGCTGGTGGCGCTGGAGGCCGCCGCCCGGGCCCCCGCGCGGGTGCGGCAACTGGTGCTGGTGGGGGTGGCTGCGCCCATGAAGGTGTCGCCTGCCTTGCTGGAGGCCTCGCTCCATGAGCCCATGAAGGCGTTGACCATGGTCAACGTGTTTTCGCGGTCTACCCTGGCACCGCCGCCCTCGGCACTGGGTCCGGGCACCTGGGTGTACGGTACCGCGCTGGCGCTGATGCGGCGGGTGCTGGCCAGCAACCGCAGCGTCAACCTGTTTCACACTGGCTTTGTGGCCTGCGACCGGTACAGCGGCGCTGAGGCCGCCATGGACAAGGTGCTGTGCCCGGTGCTGTTTGTGCTGGGCAGCCAAGACCAGATGACGCCGCCAAAAACCGCCCAGACACTGGTTCAAAAAGCGCGTCATGGCCGGGTGGTGATGCTGGACGGCGGCCACCACCAAATGAATGAAACACCAGAAGCCATGCTGTCAGCTTTGACTGGTTTTTTGCTTGCCAACTAAGCTGCCCCAGGTCATCCTTGCCCAATCGGGGATCCAGGACGCACTCATCAGCTGAGAGGCCGCAAGCCCGAGGGTAGGGCAGCTGAGTAGCCCAATGCCAGGCCGGCCTGATCGGTGTTCATGGCGTGGCACACCAGCACCTGCTTGGGCTGCCCACGCCCGCTAAACAATCATCTGGGCGATGTTTGCGAGACTAAAACGCCTGCTGTAAAGTCAGCAAAGACAGTTGGCTGCTGTCCCACAGCTTTTCGGTGCCTGCCTCGCGGCGCAGCAGCAAGGCGTCGAGCAGTGGGGCGAGCAGGGTGTTGTCGGGGTTGGCGAGCAGCACTTGGCGCGGGGCTAGCGCATCCTGCGCCTCGTCGAGTTGACCGATCCAGTCCAGACCTCGCAGGGTTGAGAGCACCGTTGCCATGTGGGCTGCGGCCACGCCCGACCGCCTGGCCAATTGCGCGACTGACAGCCCCCGCGCGGCGCTGGCCCTGGCCTGGTTCAGGGCCCGCAGGGCCTCCAGTGCCAGTTGCAAATCCAGGCCCGGCACCGGCTGGCGTTGCGGCAGCGCCGACTGCAAACCCGGCAGGCTGGCCACCAGCACTGCGCCGAGCAGCACGATCACCCAGGCCAGGTAAATCCACACCAACAATATCGGCAAGGTGGCGAAAGCCCCATAAACCAGTGCATAGGTTGAGAGCTTGCTGAGGTAGACCGCGAGCAATTTTTTGGCGATTTCAAAGCCTGCGGATACAAACAGACCGCCAATCCAGGCATGGTCCCAACGCACTCGGGTGTTGGGAATGTAGTAGTACATGGCCGCCATGCCCCAGGCCATCAACATAAATTGCACCACATCGAGCAGCAGCCCCAGGCCACCAGGCAGCACGCCCACGACCCCGCGCGAGGCAGACAGTGCATAAGAAGTGGCGCTCAAGCTCAGGCCCAGCAGTACCGGCCCGAGCGTGAGTGCGGCCCAGTAGACCAGCACGCGCTGCGCAAACGGGCGCGGCCGGGGCACGCGCCAAATGCCATTGAGGGTGCGGTCTATGGTGAAGATCAGGGTCAGGGCGGTGGTCAACAAAATGGCTAAGCCGGCAATACCGAGCTTGCTGGCCTTGCCGGAAAACTGGGTCAGGTAGCCCAGCACCTGGCGGGCAATGTTGTCGGGAATCAGGCTCTCGATGAGCCATGTTTGCAGTACACCCTGAAACTTGGCAAACATCGGAAACGCTGTGAACACGGCCAAGGCCACGGTGATCAGGGGCACCAAGGCAATGGTGGTGGTGAAGGTGAGGCTGCTGGCGGTCAAGCCCAGCCGGTCCTCGCGAAAGCGTTGGCGCAGGGCTTGCGCACTGCTGCGCCATGGAAAGGCAGACAGCCTGTCGCCAAGGGCGCGTAGCCAAGTGGCGTGCGTGCCGCGCAACGCCAAAGGCTGGGGCAAAGCGGCAGGCATGGGGGATTTGTCAGGCGGCAGAGGGATCGGGTTCATGGCCGCTATGATGCCACTCCGATGAGCAGCACACCGCAACACACCGCCGCTTCGGTGGACCTCACCCGCGCCTTGGCCGTAGGCAGCCTGCTGGGCCTGATCATTTTGGGGCTGGCCTGGGAACTGGTTCTCGCGCCGCTGCGCCCGGGCGGCTCATGGCTTGCACTCAAGGTGCTGCCGCTGTGCCTGCCACTGGCCGGCCTGCTCAAAAACCGCATGTACACCTACCGCTGGGTCAGCCTGCTGGTCTGGCTTTACTTTACCGAGGGCGTGGTGCGGGCCTGGAGCGACAAAGCCCCGGGCAATTACCTGGGCTTGCTGGAAACCACCCTGTGTTTGCTGCTGTTTGTCGCCTGCGCCTTGCATGTGCGCCTGCGGCTGCGCGCCGCTGCAGCACTGGCCTGAGCCATGCAGCACCTGCTCGAGCGACTCCGCACGGCGCTGGGGCCGGCCCATGTGCTGACCGATGGCGACCTCAGTGCCTGGGAGCAAGACTGGCGCAAGCGCGAACATGGCCGTGCTTTGGCGGTGCTGCGCCCGGGCAATACGGCGCAGGTGGCGGCCATTGTGCGGGCCTGTATCGAGCAGCGCAAGGCCCACCCGCAGCAGCCCCTGAGCATCGTGCCGCAGGGTGGCAACACCGGCCTGGTGGTTGGCAGCACGCCCGACAGTTCGGGCAGCCAACTGGTGCTCAGCCTGCAACGCATGAACCAGGTGCGTGATCTGGACGCCAACAACCTGACCATCACCGCGGAGGCCGGCTGCGTTTTGGCGGCGCTGCAGCAGCGGGCTGAGGCCGCGGGCTTTTTATTTCCGCTCAGCCTGGCGGCTGAGGGCAGCTGCACCATTGGCGGCAATCTGGGCACCAATGCCGGCGGCACCCAGGTGCTGCGCTACGGCAATGCCCGCGAGCTCTGCCTGGGGCTCGAAATGGTCAACGCTCAGGGGGAAATTTGGGAAGGCCTGTCAGGTCTTCGCAAGGACAACACCGGCTACGACCTGCGCAACCTGATGATCGGCTCCGAGGGCACCCTGGGCATCATCACGGCGGCCACACTCAAGCTCTACCCACTGCCAGCGGCCCGGTTGACGGCCTGGGCCGCAGTGCCGTCTTTGCCGCAGGCGCTGGCCTTGCTGGGGCTGGCGCACCGACATTTGGGCGCGGGCCTGACCGGCTTTGAGCTCATGGGGCAATTTGCCCTCGGCCTGGTTGAGCGCCATGTGCCGCAATTGCGCGTGCCACTTTGGCGCCAAAGCCCCTGGTGCGTGCTGCTTGAAAACTCGGATCACGAATCGCAAGACCACGCCCGTGCGCAATTTGAGCGCCTGCTTGAAGCCGCGCTGGCCGACGGCTGCGTCACCGACGCCGTGGTGGCAGACAGCCTGGCACAGGCGCGTCAGCTCTGGCATGTGCGCGAGAGCATTCCCCTGGCACAGGTGGCCGAGGGGGTCAACATCAAGCACGATATCTCCATTCCGGTGTCGCGCATTCCGGCATTTGTGGCCGCCACAGATGCCCTGTTGGAGCAGGCTTTTGCTGGCGTTCGGCTGGTCAACTTTGGGCATATGGGCGATGGCAACCTGCACTACAACGTGCAGGCCCCGGCTGGCACGGATGCAACGGCTTTTTTGAAAACCCATGAAGCGCAGGTGAATCAGTTGGTGTTTGGCTCAGTGCAAGCGTATGGCGGCTCGATTTCTGCCGAACATGGCGTGGGCAGCCTGAAGCTTATTCACCTAGAGCAACACAAATCGCCGGTTGCACTGGCCATGATGCGCACCATCAAACAGGCACTGGACCCGCAGGGGCTGATGAACCCGAACCGGGTGCTTCGGATCTGATGAGCGGTGCGTTAGCCAGCGGGCGGCCGTGCCACTAAAATCATTTGGCATGAGCTCAGTTGAAGTGCCAGCCCCTTATGAAACCCTGATGCGCCATGTGGCGAACCACGGCGTGTTCAAGCCAGACCGAACTGGCACCGGCACGCGCAGCGTGTTTGGCTACCAGATGCGATTTGACCTGGGGCAAGGCTTTCCGCTGGTCACCACCAAAAAAGTTCACCTCAAGTCCATCATCCTCGAGTTGCTTTGGTTTTTGAGTGGCTCGAGCAGCAACCTCTGGCTCCAGCAGCGTGGCGTCTCCATCTGGGACGAATGGGCCCGCCCAGATGGCGAGCTCGGACCGGTGTATGGCGTGCAATGGCGCAGTTGGCCCAGCCCTGACGGCGGCCACATCGACCAGATCGCCGAGGTCATCAAGACCCTCAAAACCAACCCTGACTCGCGCCGCATCATCGTCAGCGCCTGGAACGTGGCAGAACTCAACAAGATGGCACTCATGCCCTGCCACGCTTTTTTCCAGTTTTATGTCGCGCCGTCAAGCGCTGCAGGTGAGCCAGCCAAACTCAGCTGTCATCTCTACCAGCGCAGCGCTGACATCTTTTTGGGCGTGCCCTTCAACATCGCCAGCTACGCGCTGCTGACCCACATGGTGGCACAGCAGTGCGACCTGGCCGTGGGCGACTTTATTTGGACCGGTGGCGACTGCCACATTTACAGCAACCACAGCGAGCAGGTGAGCTTGCAGCTCTCGCGCCAGCCGCTGCCCGCGCCAACGCTGCACATCAAACGCCGGCCGGCCTCGCTGTTCGACTATGAGTTTGACGATTTCGAGATGCTTGGCTACCAGTGTCACCCGGCCATCAAGGCGCCGGTGGCGGTCTGAGCGGCATGCGGCTGCACCTGATCTTGGCCCGCGCCGCCA